>JBDGQV010000243.1:0-11694 GCA_042218725.1 Halothece sp.
CTATTCCTCCCTAACCCACTTCGTTGAGGTTAGGGACTCCCGCGCTATCGTTGAATCAGGAAACATCTCGTTGCCCAAAATTAGCCGATTACAACATTACAGTTGTTTTTGATACTCTTCTAAAATCTCCATTAAATCTCGCAGTGCACTATCCGGCAACAACTCGAACAACGGGAGTTGTGTCCGTCCGCCGCCAAGCTTGACGGAAATTTGTTTGAGAATATCTTCAACTTGCCCTTCACTGAGACTTTTATTTTCTAGGAAGGGATAGACTTGTTCAGCAACCGTGGTGTGGAGATGAGCATCGGAAAGATAGAGATGCCATTTGGCAACATCAATGTAGATTTTATCGCCAATTTCAGCAGCAAGAGCTTCAATTTCTCGGGTAGGATTAGAACTAGCCATCGGAATTTTTGGGATTGTTTGCGTAGTCCGCGATCGCGCTAATATATACCAAATGTAGCAATAATCCAGTTAACCAGCTTAAAGTTAACCAAATCGGCCATTGCCAGCCAGCGTGATTCAGTTCTTTGAAAAACCACACACCGGAATTGATGAGGGCAAAAACCGCAACATGGAGGGCAAAATTCATCCGGTCTTCCAGTCGTCGATAGGCTGGGTCTTTGCGAGTGGGTTGACGGGGCCAACGGGGTGGCATAAGCAAGTATTTTCCAGAACCTACAAAACTATATTATCATTATAAGAGCAGATTGTATAAGACCATTAATCAGTTAAAAAACGGAGACTTATGACTGGCGATACCTTAATTTTTAATGGAACTGTTTTATCATTTACCTTAACGTTAGTTGGCTTAGCTTGGGGATTTTTACTAATTAAAATTCAAGGTGGCGACTAATTTTTTACCAACGCAGGATTATTGATTATTAAATGCAGGGGAAACTGGAAAAAAATCATTTGATGATGAATCATTTGCCCAGTTTTCCCGCTTTATTTTTAGTATCAAAGGTTGATTGAATCATGTCTTTATCAATTCCCACGATTGAATTTTTTGAAGGAATTCCTGAAGAAGTGAGTGACGTGCGTTTACGTCGTGAAAAATCCACAGGACTGCACAATGTTTTGATGATTTTTGAACAACTAGAAGCATTGGAACGGTTTAATAGTTTTCGTCAAAAATTCTCCAAGGCACTCAACTTAACGGATTCGGAAGGAAAAATTTCGGTAGAACCGGATTCATTGCGATTTATTTATGGAGGTCCGGAAGGGGATGAATTGCAACGGGTAGAATGCTCGTTTGTCATTGAACAAGAGGATCACTGGGATCGATTTATGCGTTTTATGGAACGGTATGCCGAAGCCAATGGCCTAGGTTATCAAGATAAAAATCAGGGGTAAGGAATCCCCCCAAACAATTACCCATCACAACGGGGAATTAGCTGCGCAATTCGTTCCTCGGCTTTTAATTTAACCACGCAATCGCCCACGCCATCTTTACCCCAAAAGGGAACATCTTGGAAATTTAAAGACAAGACCCGTTTTTGATTGGTTAATACCTTCACCATCCCATCTTCCGGTTGGGCGGCAACCATTCTCGCCACGCGATCGTGGCTATTAATAAATTGTAAGGCCTGGGTACCAATATCGCCCCGATTTCCTCGCCTGATCGCATTAACTGGAATGCGTTTGGCATATCCCAGTTGCGAAATGATGAGAATGGCTTCTTCAGGAGAAAGAGAAACACAACCGACAGGCTGTTCCTGTTGACGGAAGCGGGTCGCTAAATTCCCTTGGGCGGTTCGACTCATTTGCGGAATCTGCACATCATTCACAGTAAAGCGTAAAATCCGTCCGCCAGAAGTAGCAATCAATAATTCTTCCCCAGCTTCGGTTAAACAAGAATCCGCCACGCGATCGCGCTCTTTTAATTTGATTAAACTTAACCCTCGATTCCCAATTGTTGCCAAATCAGACGCTGCCACCCGTTTAATGCGTCCTTGTTCACTAAGAAGAACAATATCCCGTTGAGGAAGATGACAGTAATGGATCGGCGTTTCTTCACTTTTGCTGGAAATGCCCTTTAAGACTTTGGGCAGCGATGTTTTTTGTTGATACACCGGCGGAATGCTGTCAGATTTGACAGTATAGGCTTTTCCAAAATCAGTAATGGCGATTAAGGGCTGCTGATGGGAAAGTTGACTGCGAAAGACCACAAAATCTTTATTTTTGCCGCTTTTTTCCTCCGTTGCTTGCTCACACCAATAAACATTCCCCTGATGCGTAATTTCAATCAGCGCCGATTCCGAGGGGGTATCTGCTACGGCGGTACTTGAGGAAGCAGGCTTGGTCTCAACTGGCTTGTCTGGCGTTTCGGCTGCGGCGTTGCTTTCAGTAACCAGACGGGTGCGCCTTGGGTTGCCATAACGCTTTTTCAGCGATCGCAGTTCTTTTTTCAGCGCTTTAAGCAACTCATGCCGGTTTTCTAATAAGTTTTCCAGTTGCGCAATTTCTGAGCGTAAATCATTGACTTCTGCCTCTAACTTTTGCCGTTCTAATCCTGTCAAACGGCGCATGGGCATGGCTAAAATGGAATCCCCTTGTTCTTCACTGAGATCCAACTGCACCTGCAATTGCGCTTTGGCGGTACTTCCATCCGGGGCATTGCGCAGGATATCAATGACGGTATCGAGATGATTAATCGCTGCCAGCAATCCTTCGGCGATATGTAAGCGTTTTCTAGCGACTTCTAACTGGTGAGAGTATTGTCGGGTGAGGGTTTCTTCCCGAAAGCGGAGGAAATTCTCTAATAATTCCCGCAAAGACAGCTGACAGGGAGTATTATCCACCAATGCCAGCAGAATGGCGCCAAAATTGGATTGCAGCGCCGTTTGATGATACAGTTGCCCTAAGACAGTGTCTGGGGTGGCCTCCCGTTTCAGTTCAATCACGACCCGAACCCCAGCGCGATCGCTTTCGTCCCGAATATCGGCAATGCCTTCAATGCGTCCGGCATTGACCAGTTCTGCGACTTTTTCAATCCAGGTCGCTTTATTGACTTGATAGGGAAATTCCGTGACCACCAAGGCCGGACGATGGCGTTTTCGTTTGCCGAGATTGAGATGTTCAACGTTGACCACACCGCGGACGCGAATGGTCCCTCGTCCTGTGCGATAGGCTTCTCGAATCCCTTCTTGATCAATGATTTCGCCGCCAGTGGGAAAATCAGGTGCTGGAATGAGTTCCCAAAGCTTCTCGTCAGCTAAATTGGGTTTGTCAATGAGGGCAATTAACCCATCCACGACTTCCCCTAAATTGTGAGGGGGAATATTGGTTGCCATCCCCACAGCAATCCCGGAACAGCCATTGAGTAGGAGTAATGGGAGTTGCGCTGGCAACACCACCGGTTCTTGTTGGGAATTATCAAAGTTTCCCACAAAATCAACAGTCGCCTCGCCGATATTGCTTAAGAGGGCATCGGTGGCAAGGGGGGCAAGGCGCGTTTCTGTGTAACGCATGGCAGCGGGCGGATCGTTGTCCAAAGACCCAAAATTGCCATGACCGGCTAACAGGGGATACCGAGAGGCAAACTCTTGCACCATGCGCACTAGGGCATCATACACCGCTTGATCGCCGTGGGGATGATATTTCCCAAGCACATCTCCCACCACACGAGCACATTTGCGAAAGGGACGATCGGGGGTTAGCCCTAACTCATGCATGGCATACAAAATCCGTCGATGGACGGGCTTTAAGCCATCCCGCACATCTGGAAGAGCGCGTCCCACAATCACACTCATGGCATATTCCAGATAGGACTGTTCCATCTCCGTATGGAGAGATGTGGGGATGATTTGATTACCGCCAATAAAATTTAATTGTTTTGCCATTCCTAGTACCTACGGCGTTTGGAGAGACTGTATTTACTCTGGATCAGGTGGGTTAATTTGTAAACGGCTGAGTGTTGCTTCCATGACAGGAGAGGCAAAAAACTCGGCTGTATCTGAGAGCAACTTTTCTCCCCAGAGGTTTTCTTCTAAGAATTCGAGGTTAGCATACCGACTGTCTGAGCGTAAGGCCGCTTTGCCTAAAGACAGAGCTTGATCTTGCTTTCCTTGTTGATAAAGGGCCACCGCGATCGCGAGTTGTGGTTCGGCGGCATTGTCTGCAATTTCCGCAGCTCTGCGCCATTTGGAAAGGGCTTGTTCCACGTTTCCCTGTTCGTATTGAATTAAGCCAATGTTATTAATGGCTGGCCAAAATCCCTTTTCTAGATTAAAAGCTTTTTTATAGGACGCGATCGCGCGATCGTATTGACTCAATTTAAAATAAGCATTGCCCAGATCAAACAACGCTTCCGGCGATTCCGGTTTTAAGTCTAATCCCGCTTGAATCTCCTTAACAGCCTGGCTATAATTTCCTTTCTGGAAATAGGCCGATCCTAAGGTAAATAAAACCTGCGCCTCCTTTGGAGCTCTTTTATGAGCTTTTTTAAGCGCGGCAATGGCTTGCTCGGTATTTTCATTTCTGGCCTGTAGACTACCCAAAATAAACCAGGGTTGATAGGCATCCGGTGCGAGTTGCGTCGCTACTTTCGCGCGGGCTAATGCGGCATCATACTGCTGAAACCGGACCAGCTGGGCCGCATCTTGAGCCAAATTTAATCCTTGCTGTTCCAGATTTTCTAAATTCGGTTCCAAGGTGTGTGGAAGGAGGGCTTGTGCCGATGCCGGCAGACTAATGCTCCACATACCGGCACAAGCCAATAGCGAAATTAACCAATTGTGTTTTAACCCCATACCGCCTCTTGCTTTAAGTGTTGTACGCAGTCTTGTCCTAATATAGTAGTTCACGACACCGACAGTTGGATAACAATGACCATAAGCATTAAGTTAACTCAAAATAGCATTGATCGCTTAGATTTATCACCGGTTCAACAGGAATTAGACCCAATTTTAAGCGACGGCAACCTAACTGACTACGAACAACAATTTCAGTTTGAGTTTGATTATCCGCGCGATCCCAGCGATCCTCGCGAATTATCGGAAATTCCTGAAATTCGGCTTTGGTTTTTACGGCTTGATACGGTCTATCCCTGGTTTGTTTTCTTTCTGGACTGGCGCAATGGGGAATTAGCTCGCTATACCGCCATGTTGGTTCCCCATCAGTTTAGTCGCGCTGAGGGCATCAAGTTTAACCCGGAGGCCTTGGAAATTTTTGTCATGAGAAAAGTGTTTGTCCTGTATGATTGGTTCCAACAGGAACAGATTTCCGGCTATGGACGGATTATTTCCTTTAGTCAAATGCTGGGCTATGAGGTAGACGAATCGTTTTTTCAACAGTAAGACCCCATGGGCTTAGCAACAAAATTTCCCCCTCTCAGCTAAAAGAGGGGGACTCCAGGAACTAAGAGGCATTCACCGCTTCTACACCCTGTTCCTTATCAATAAAGTTTTGTACCCGTTGCCGATATTCACGCAGGGCATTATCAACCCATTCGCGATCGTCGCCGTTAGCAAAAATATGAACCAGCGGTTCGCCAGCATCTGGCAACACCAGGACCCAATTATCATTTTGTTGATCTATAACTTTGACGCCATCAACCAATTCCAATTGATCCGCAGGGTGAGTTTCTACCAAATACCGCATTAATGCTCCTTTCACTGTCCAAGGACAGCGCATGGTATAAGATTTATGACAAACGCGAGGCAATTCGGTGCGAATTTCAGCAAGAGAACGTTCCTGCACTGTCAACATTTCAATCAATTTAGCAATGCAGAACATTGCATCAAATCCTGGATGCAATTGCGGGAAGATAAAGCCGGTTTCGCCGCTGCCGCCTAATACTGCATTAGGTTCTTCTTTAGCTGCTTCCATCAAGGCCGTGGGATTGGCTTTAGTCCGAACAACTTTACCATCATGACGACGGACGATTTGTTCGACAGCACTAGAGGCATGAACTGGGACAACCACTGTACTGCGAGGATGAGCTGTCATCATCATGTTCACCATCAACGCTGTCAGAATTTCCCCGCGAATCGGCAACCCAGCTTCATCAACCAAAATCAACTGCTCCCCATTGGCAGCCACTTGCACGCCCATATTGGCTTTGAGGGCTTCTACTACTTGACCAAGTTCATTGAGCAAGGTTTCTCGTTCTTCCCCAGATAACGCGGTTTGGCTCAAACTCGCATTTAAAACCACCGCATCGCAGCCAAATTTGCCTAGTAGGCGAGGCAATACGGCACCAGAAACGGCATAAGCATAGTCAATTACCACCTTCGCTCGACTATTATTCACCGCTTCCACATTCAGATGCGTTTCGAAGCTATTGCTATAAACATCTAAGATCTGGCTCGGATAGAAGACTTGTCCAATATCGGGAATTTGGACCCGTCGCAAGTCTTCCTTAAAGTAGGCTCCTTCAATTTTCTTCTCTTGGGCTTTGGAGATATTAATGCCTTGTTCGTTGACAAATTCAATCAGTAGATGATCATGGCGACTGGGATGCAACCGCACATGAATGCCCCCTGCCACGCCCAAGTTGGGAATGACCGTCCGCGTAATCGGCAATGCTGTTGCTTCTAGGTTTTGGACATTGACACCTGCCGACATTAATCCTGAAACTAAGGAGCGAGTCACCATTCGAGAAACACTCCGTTGATCCCGAGAGATGCTAACAGTAGAACCAGGTTTGAGCGTTGAACCATAAGCTGCGCCCAGCTTGACAGCAAATTCCGGGGTAATATCAATATTGGCAATGCCCGTTACCCCTTGCTGTCCGAATAGATTACGTTGCGCCATATTCCCCCAAATAAGGTTAATGTTTAAGGTGGCGCCTGACTCAATTTGTTTACTGGGCCAGACTCTTACCCCTTGACTAATTTGGGCTTCTTCGCCAACCGTACATAAAGCCCCTAGGGTTACTCCTTCATGAATGTGGGCGCCGCGATCGACTCGCACGCCCCGAGAAATGGAACAAGCCCAGATATGTGCCTGTTCGCCAATAATGACACCATTCCAAATAATGGGCGATTTTAAGTCGGCTTCGGCACCAATGGTGACGTTATCCCCAATGACAGTTCCCGCTTCAATGTTTACTCGTGGACCAATGCGACAGTTGCTCCCAATGATCACAGGCGGTTCAATGTTGGCACTGGGATCAATCATTGTATTTTCTCCTACCCATACGCCCTCAGATTGTTCGGGGTAGGCAAATTGCATTTCAACTTTTCCCTGAAGCGCTTCGTACTGCGATTCACGATAGGCTTCTAGATGCCCAACATCACACCAATAATTGTCCGCAACATAGCCATACATGGGTTCCCCATGTTCAAGAAGCAAGGGGAATAAGTCTTTGGAAAAGTCACATTCTTCATTTTTAGGTAAATATTCTAAAACTTCCGGTTCTAGAATATAAGTGCCGGTATTAACGGTGTCAGAAAAGATTTCACTACTTGAGGGTTTTTCTAAAAAGCGCTGAATGCGATAATCTTTATCAGTAATGACAACGCCGAATTCAACTGGATTGGGAACTCTGGCTAAAACGAGGGTTGCTTTTGATTGTTGTTGTTTATGAAATTCAATTGCAGAGGACAGATCAAAGTCAGTCATACTGTCCCCGCTAATAACTAAAAAAGTATCGTCCAGCAATTCTTCGACGTTTTTCACACAACCAGCGGTGCCGAGGGGTTGTTCTTCTTCCACGGCATACTTCATTTCAACGCCGAATTCACTGCCATCTCCAAAATAGTCCCTCATAACATCCGGAAGATAATGTAAAGTGGCAATAACTTCTCGAATGTTATGGCGTTTCAGTAAATTAATGATGTGTTCTGCCATCGGACGGTTTAGCACCGGCACCATAGGTTTGGGCAAATCACAAGTTAGGGGTCGTAACCTGGTTCCCGACCCTCCAGCCATCAGCACTGCACGCATAAAACCTCCTTAGCGACTGCGGTAAATATAGTTAAGGGAACTTGGGGTCTATCCCTTAGATTGAATGATCAGCTTAAAATAATATCTTGTTGAGATTATTTTTTCCTCATCCCTGTGCAATATTTTCTCTGATTGCTTCGATTCAGGGAAAGCTTAACCTGAAAGCGAGTTAATATTTAGCAAAATTGGATTTTTAATTTCGTTTGCAAGGGGAGATAGGTCAATTTCTGCTTTGATAATTAATAAGTGTTAGTACTTAGACATTTTGGAAACAATCAATTATAGAATAATCCTAACTTTGGCCATTGATTAACAACAAATATGGCACAATGAGTTAAAGAATTGTTGCAATGTTTAATCGTTATTCATTTAGATTATTAAAAATTATGGCAGGAAAAGTTAAAAAAGGTGCGCTAGTACACGTTGTACGAGAAAAACTAGAAAATAGCTTAGAAGCTATGGCAAGCGATAATCGTTTCCCTTCCTATTTATTCGAAAGTAAGGGAGAAATTCTGGAAACAGAAGGCGAGTATGCGTTTGTAAAATTTTATGTAGCCACTCCAGGGGTTTGGTTGCGGATTGACCAATTGGAATTGGCAGAGTAATCATGGTCTCCCCTCATCTTTGAGGGGATTTTGCTGGTTGAATTGACTCAGGCAGCGTTCCTACCCGTTGCTCGGATTAGTTTCACAGGGCAATCCAGTCTGGGTAATCAGGAGTTCAATTGATTTAATTTTGTGATGCAAACCATAGCAATATTGGCAGTTGCGAGAATTGCCAAAGGTTCAGTCAGCGATCGCGCTTTCATCTCCCTAGATCGCCACGATTCCCCAATGATTTTCTATCCTAGAACTAACGTTTACGCTTAGCAAAGCCATGAGCATCACTTGTCAGCAACTGATTCAACGGCATCCCGAAACTTGGGAACAAGCGATTATTCATCCCTTCTTAAAAGAATGTCAATCCGGACAAATTAAACCGCAACAGTTCAATACCTGGTTAGTTCAAGATTACCTGTTTGTGGTTGAATTTACTCGTTTATTAGCAACAGTTTTAACCAATGCCCCGGTAAAACATTTTGATGTTTTATTGGGAGGGCTCAGTGCTATCAAAGATGAATTAAACTGGTTTCAAACCAAAGCCGAAGAGCGCAATTTAGAACTGAATATCTCCAAACAGCAAACCTGTCAGGCATATTGTCAGTATATGCAACAAGTCGCAGAAATGGCTTACCCAGTGCAAGCCACTGTCATTTGGGCAATTGAATTCGCCTATAATCAAGCCTGGCAACAACCGGGAGAAATGGTTGCTCCGTATAATGAATTTGCGCAACGTTGGGGCAATCCTAACTTTACTGAGTATGTCAAACAACTAGAAAAACAAGCCGATCAAGCCCTTTCTGCAGTGGATGCAGACATGGCTGGGCAAGCAGAATCTGCTTTTCTGAAAATTGCTAGGTTGGAAAAAGATTTTTGGCAAATGGCGTACCAAACTTAACCTTTAATGATGGGTTATTTTTGATTTATTAATTATTTAGAAAAAACAATCAGTAAAAATGAAACCGCTAAGTTGGGCAGAATTAGAAGCACGTACTAACTTTGAAATCGATCGCGCCAATGGACCCACCAATCCTCAATCTCATTTACGGTTATTTGGTCATTCCGAATCTGAGGTAAGGGTAACATTATATCGCGATCATCACGCTTGGTGTCCCTATTGTCAAAAGGTTTGGTTATGGCTGGAGGAACAACAAATCCCTTACAGAATCGAAAAAGTAACCATGTTCTGTTATGGGAAAAAAGAGCCTTGGTATAAACGGATTGTTCCCTCTGGAATGTTGCCAGCCCTAGAATTAGATGGTCATTTGCTCACAGAAAGCGATGACATTTTAATGACTCTGGAACAAACATTTGGGGCTTTAGGGTATAGCATGAATGACCCTGCAGCGATTCCGTTAAGAAAGTTAGAACGACTTTTATTTCGCGCTTGGTGTCGTTGGCTTTGCTCGCCTCAGGGGGAACAATCTAACCGTAATCAATTTACAGAAGTAGTAGCCAAGGTAGAAGAAGCTCTCGCTGAAACGCCCAGCCCTTATTTTTTAGACACCTTTAGCGTGGTGGATGTTCTGTTTACGCCCTTTTTAGAACGGATGAATGCCAGTTTGTTTTACTACAAAGGGTACTCGTTGCGAGAAGAAAACCCTCGCCTTGGGATGTGGTTTGAGGCTATGGAAAGCCGCTCTACCTATCGAGGAACTCAAAGCGATTTTCACACCCACGTTCATGATTTACCCCCGCAACTAGGGGGATGTTACGCTAATGACAATCCCCAAACGAAGCTAAACCAAGGGCGAGTGGATCACGGCCCCTGGATGGGGTTACCGGATGCCACTTACCCAGAACCGGAAAATTCCTGCCAGGAAGCGCTTCATCGGGTTCTCAAACATCGCGACAACTTGATTCGGGTGAATCCTGCCAGGGATGATTTATTTGAGGAAGCGTTGCGCTGTGCTTTAACCCATTTAATTACTGGAGAGGTTTGTTCACCCCCCTCCGATTCTGCTTCGGCATTACGGTATCTGCGCGATAGAATCAGCGTGCCGCGGGATATGTCGATTTACGCTGCCAAACGGTTGCGAGAGTCGCTGGAAAATACGGCCTCTTTAGCTGGAAATGAACAAGGGGATCCCATTCCCATCCAACATCGGCGCGATCAAGATCCAGCCAATTTTGTTCAAGTTGCTCGTTAGGGTTGCTGATGGAGCGCGATCGCGCTTTTAGGAAATTTAGTTTTTCGGTAATTATCAAGGATCGCGCCTTGTGTTGAGGGTTCGCGATCGCGCTAGAAACCTGCTAGAGGCAATGACAAAGGAGAGCTAAAGGTGTTCTACAATCTAAGCAGAGATTGAAAAGTTGGCAATCAAAACCATGAGTTTAGTAATTTCCGACGACCTGCTAAAAGCCAGTGGCTTTTCAGAAAACGAGCTATTTCTGGAAATTGTCCTTATGCTGTTTCGCCAAGACAAAATTAGTTTGGGGAAAGCTAGTGAATTGATGGGGATGCATCGGATGCAGTTTCAAAAGTTGCTGGCTGATCGAGGGATTTGCATCCACTATGATGTTGCTGAGTTTCAGGAAGATCTCAAGGCTATAGAGGAAA
Organism: Halothece sp.; assembly: GCA_042218725.1. Taxonomy (GTDB): domain Bacteria; phylum Cyanobacteriota; class Cyanobacteriia; order Cyanobacteriales; family Rubidibacteraceae; genus Halothece. Next base: position 11,053 of record JBDGQV010000243.1, read on the forward strand.
CGGACTAGCGGTGAGCATCGTAAGTAATACCTCACCCATTTCAAATTTGGCGAAAGTTGGGCAACTCAACTTAATGCAAACAATTTATGGGAGGATTCTGATTCCATGTGCGGTGCATGAGGAATTATTGGATGAGAGGGCTGGTGAAACTGTGATTGCAGCAGTTCAATCGGCAACTTGGATAGAAATTCAGTCAGTACAGAATCAACAGTTGGTTAATGAGTTAAGAACCCGCATCAATATTGGAGAGGCTGAGGCGATCGCACTTGCAGTGGAAGCCAAAGCAACCCGATTGCTAATCGATGAGCGCCTGGGAAGACAAGTTGCAACAGATTTGGGCTTAAGGATTACCGGAGTCTTAGGAATTCTATTATTAGCAAAACGCCAAAAACTCATTACGGCGGTTAAACCGATAATCAATGATTTAGTCATACAAGCAAATTTCCGAATTAGTAGTCAACTATATGCAGATGTATTAAATGTAGCCGGTGAATAATGGTTCAAAACTGAGCGACGCGAAAGACCTGTAAAAAATCGTCCGGGTATCAGTATAAACCTTTACAATTAAAATCAAAAAGCAATAGATAAACCCGTGAGTCAAGGAGTCAAGCCTTGAACTGGAACGACATTGCATCAGCTGCC
>JBDGQV010000244.1:0-5520 GCA_042218725.1 Halothece sp.
AATTAACGGGAATGCCGCCGGAGGGAGTTTCGGAAGGGGAATTGAGGAGCGCGATGCCGAAGAACGGTAGCTTTGCTACATCGTGCCTTCGAAGCGGTAGGCTTTTGGTTGAATCGTGCAAAACAATCCAAAGATAGGATCGCGATAGGGGAACTTGAATTAGTCTTGTTTCCGAAAGACAATTTGCCATTAACAAAGGGGTAAGGCAATGACGATCAAAGAGTTAATTCAAGCTGAATTAGAGCGTGTCCCAGACGATCAGTTGGAACAAGTTTATAACATGCTTAAGGCGTTCAACCAAAAGGCGAATCATGAAGATGCTTCGGATTGGGATACTTTAGAAGATTTACTAGAAGAGTGCAAAGTGGAAACAGGCATTTCCGATCTCTCTGAGCAACATGATCATTATCTACATGGAACACCGAAGCGGGAAGAGGTTTAGTGAGTGAGTCAGGTTTTTGTAGACACTGCTGCTTGGTTAGCCTTGCTGAATCAATCCGATCGGCTTCATCAACAAGCGAAAGCAGTTGAGAAATCCCTAAAGGTAAACAGACGTTTGTGGGTGACAACAGACTTTATTCTGATTGAAGTGGCTGATGCTCAAAGTCCGTGTCTCTCAGCGTTCTCAAACAGCCAAATTGATCAAGAATCTAAAAAAGTTGAAATCAGTGTTTGTGGTTGCCTTAGATCCAGAACTATTGGAACAAGGTTTGGCGTTATATGAATCGAGACTTGATAAAGATTGGGGACTAACTGATTGTATTAGTTTTGTCGTAATGGAACAGAGAGGAATTACGGAGGCTTTTACCTCGGATCGGCATTTTGAACAAGCAGGTTTTACTCGTTTGATGATCCCTTAAATAAAAAAGGTGGTCGCGATGTACTCTCCGGGCGCGATCGCAGAAGGCAATATCGCGCTTAAACAATTATTTCAGCACTTGATTAATTACTGCAATACTTACTGCATTACTTACTGCAGTAAGTGGAAAACGTGCTTTATTCCTCAATATCTTCCAAAGCATCATCCAGTAATAACCGGACAATATCAGCTTTGGTTCTTCCAGTTTTGGCTGCCAACATTGAAAGTTTGCGGTGAGTTGATGCTTTTAAATCAACGGTCAGTCGTTTTGTGGCTTCTTTTGATTCAGCTTGCAATTGATCCATTAGTTTTGATGTTTTCTTGATTGGAATATCGAGTTGATCTGACATTACGGGCTTGTCGGGTTCAGAGTTTGATGATTCGGTTGAGTCAACTGGTTCATCAGTTTCATCATCAGAATCATCCGAGGCGTTCCCAAAGACAAACTCTTGGGCTAGAGAATCATTGAGAGATTTTCGTTTCTTGCGTGTCATGGCAGTTGTTTGAGCATCTCCTTGAATAACTGGTCATACTCTCTGGCTGCATCGTTGGCAGATCGTCCCGATAGATTCCACACTGTGTCCGATTGACCGGAACTATCGGCAACCACTTGTCTTTGGTGGATGATACTCTTTAGTAATGTTCCCGCTGGGTTTTCATTCAGGAGCGCGATCGCCTCTTCCTTTAAGCGAGTTTTCTTGACAGCGCGACTCAGGAACATCACCGCTTTAGGCAGTCCGCCCCGAACCGATTGCGCTTGTTTAACTAAACGCATTGCATCGGAAGCAGAGCGCAAATCAACCCCAGTGGGCTGGACTGGAATGCAAGCTAAATCGGAACGGAATAAAATCGCCCGAGTTGCTTCCGATAAACTAGCGGGACCATCCACGACTAGATACTCGTAATTGGGAATAAGTTCAGGAATTTGTTCCAGCAAATCATCTGGGGATTGCAAAACCTGACAAGGAATTTCAACCTCTTCCATGCCCTGCACCCAAAGCGAACTGGATCGCTGTCCATCCGCATCAATCAATAAGATGTTTCGTTTTTGCTTAGAAATTAGCCAGTACGCCAAGTGAACAGAGGAAGTAGATTTGGCTACCCCGCCCTTTTGGTTGATAAAAGATATGACTTGTCCCACTTGCTTACCTCATTAAACAATTGCATATTTAATGTTTTACTTACTGACTTACTGCATTACTGAAGTAAGTATATCAGCATTGACGGAAAAAAGGAACTCATCAATCTTTCACCATACTGGCTGTAAGTATCTGGGATGAGCAAGGTGCTGTTTCTTCACTTGATTGAAGCAGTACTTGATTGAATTAATGCTTAATCAAGTATTTACTGCCTTACTGCAATACTTACTGCAATACTTGAGGCAGTGATTAAATGGGGCGCATTCGATGACTGCGCGATTGCCGAAGGCAAGTAGCTTCGCTACATCGTTTTTATAAGACGAGCGAAGCTGGTCTGATTTGTTAGTGCAAGAATTTCAATCGGCTGGTGGGGTCGTTAGACTTCGGAGCGGTTGTAAACTTTTAGAGCGCGATGTTCCAAGGCGAACCGGCGCGAAGCACCTTCGTGTTGTAGGTTGGGTTAAGCAGTACTGAGAATTAATTTTCATGACCATTTACTGGATGGAAACCAATTCTTTTCAAAACGTTCGTTGCTGGATATTGCTGAATAAAGAGGAATTAAAAAATCTTTGATTTCCTCAATAATGTCGCTGAAGCTTTCTTCACTTACTGGTAGTTTATTTCGATTGACAAATGCCTGCCATGCTTGTTGTCTCTTTGAATCCTGTGTAAATTCTGTTGAAAAAACCAAAGGGATCTCTTCAGAGATAGAGGTTTGACGTCTCTTAAATGTTGCTTCAATTGCTTGTTTTAATAATTCACCGTTAAACTCAAAATTTCTAGAAATAAATAAAATATCATAGAAATCCTTCATTCTACTATTGGAAATTCCTAAAGATACCATTGCCTGAAATTTTTCAGCAATAACGGTTTCTGGAGGATAAATCCGTAGGGACGGAACAGGTAAATCGAACTCTGTTGGTATTTCTCTCTCTAACGGTTCTGGCGTAATTACATCTCCAAAACCAATATCAAGTTGGATCTTTCCTCTATTTTTCGCCAGCGTATAGTTGATATATATTCTTATTCCTTCATATTCTTGATCTTCTTTGATTGTTTCTCCTGTTACTGATTGAGGGTCTAAATCAATCCCGTCCTCACATTGTATTTCGCATACAGCTTTGATTTCTTTTTCAATTTCTGGAATATCACTTTCTCCAAACCCTAATAAATCTAAATCTTTAGTTGGTCGATGAGGCTCACCATTCCAAACCTTAAAGAGAGTCGCTCCTTTTAGAACAAATTTATTTTTATACTCTGATTGACTAAGTCGATATAAGAATCGCTCCAAGGCATAGCGGGTTACTTCATTATTAAAATCTACCTTTTTTTGTTTTGACCGCTGTAGTAGTTTAGCTCGGATCGATTGAGATAAATTGCGAGAATCCTTGTTACTCACCCAAAGCCTCCAAATAAGGGCGCATCACGTTTTTTACCCGGCAAATTTTGGCATAATGCCACAGTTCATCAATCGTGCAACGTTTTTGTCCCAAACATTCCTTGAGCGCTTCAAGAGCAACATCCAAACCGATCTTATGACGATACTTAAAACAATCGACAACTGTTTTAGCAATGCAGTAGATACGAACGGGCACTCCCTCAATTTCATAAGTTTCAATCCCTTCTTCCCATGCTTTTCCTGACATATAAACAGTTCTCAATGAAAGGAGATCGTCTTTGGGGGAACGGCTTTTATAGTGGATGGCTAGCCAAACCTCAAACGGATTTTGAGTTGTCAATTCATAAAAGCTAAGTGCCGACAGCAAACAAACCACCCCATGCGGGACTCTTTTGGCAACTTCCGCCAAACTATGTGATTCTGTAATTTCTGCGTCAAGAGAGGTATAAATTCCACGTCCTGAGCGAATCAACAATCCTTGTTCCTCAAGACGCTCAAGATATTTGCGGTGAAATCCTTGCGATTCTAGTTCTTTCACTGTAACGACCCCAACTTGGTTAGCGATTTCTAGCACTTGTTCAGCTTTTGACATCTCAATACAACCCAGTTTTCTCGAAGCTCTCTTTCTATTTTGTCACCAAATGTTGGTAGTTATATATAAATACCGACGTTTCGTGACAAAGTAGTGTTCATCAAATCGGATGATATTTTCCCCAGCTACCATTGTCTGGATCGAACTGCCAAGCGATACCATCTGGGTCGCGTTTTCACTCCACTCGGGTCAATCGCGCTCGCTTAAGTTTGTCACAGCTGGAAAGTCCTTCAGACCCACTAGCCGATTGAAATGGATTGAACTAGGATGATTAAAACGCCACCTCGATTTCGTTAATTGCAATTCATCCAATCAGCCTACAATTAATAGACGATTGCTATATCAAGTTGGCTATCTCAAGAACAAAATGATGGATTTTTCTAAAAAAATATTGAGTTTCTTATTAAACTATAAACAACTTAAATTAGAGCGTCCTATTGATATAATTATTCCTTTGATTGGTATGTTAATTTATGTTATCGTATTCCAGTTCTGTTTTAATCGGAGTTTTTCTCCTATTTTTGATTTACCAAATCTGTCTTTTTTTAAAAGTTTTTGGGCTATGGTATTTGTAGTAAATATAAAAGTTTTTTTAGGTATAGGATTAGTTGAAGAATATCAAGATCAAGATAAAAAAATAGATGCAAATACCTTTAAGTCTAACAGAATTGGAATTAGTTTAGTTTTTATTGTTATTTATTTTCTATTATATGCTACTATATTCCAATTCTGTTTTAATGAGACTATTGCTTATTTGTTCGAGTTATCAGAAATTTCTTTGATGAGAAGTTTAGAAACAATCATTTGTTTGTTTATCATAACAAATATTTTAAAAAAATATTAGTAAAACTGTAATTAACTCTTTGATCGTCATTGCCTTACCCCTTTGTTAATGGCAAATTGTCTTTTAGAAACAAGACTAATTCAAGTTCCCCTATAGCGATCCTATCTTTGGACCGCGGAATGCGGTCAGCCACAGGCTCCCGAATTCGATCCGGGAGAATGGCTGACTGCTTTGCACGATTCAACCAAAAGCTTACCGTTCCGAACACGCGATATAGTTGGTGCTACTTACCTTCGTCGCGCTCTAACCATTTACATCAGAAAATATCAGTTAGACGATGCGATTCTCCCGAAAATTCTTGCTTTATTCCCAATCAATTTCTGATTTGCTCTCTCGTTCTTCATTTTTAAACCCTTGCTCCCATTACAACAAACTGGGGGGATCATCAACGTTGTGATCTGAACACCTAGCAGGGATAAAGAGGACGCAGCGCCCCGCACTTGCTCGCTTAGTTTTGTCTAAACCGCCAATTATACATATAATATATGTATGGATGTGGAGTACGATCCCAAAAAAGCACAAATTAATTGGCAAAAACATGGTGTTTCTTTTGCCGAAGCTGAATTTGTGTTTTACGATCCGCTTGCCATCCATGACATTGATCCAGATGCATCAGAGGAAGAGCGCTTTATGTGCGACACGAGGTCGCATTTAGGGAGTGGTCAGCCTCACAAAGATGACCCTGGC
>JBDGQV010000245.1:0-5015 GCA_042218725.1 Halothece sp.
GAACCCCTGTGTGGATCACCTCAACGCCAGAACGAGCTTTAACGCCAACCGCGATCGCGCTGGGTAACTTTGATGGTGTTCATCGCGGACATCATAATGTTATTCAACCGGTGTTACAACAATCTGTTCGTTCAACCGTGGTTACCTTTCATCCTCATCCGCGCGAATACTTTACAGGGGAAAGTTGTCCCCTGCTGACGCCCCTGGAAGAAAAAATCAGTCATCTCAAAGCATTAGGGATCCAGCAGTTAGTACTACTGCCATTTAATCAAGAACTGGCGTCTCTCTCCCCTGAAGCGTTTGTGAAAAACTTGCTTGTGGATCAACTGAAGCCTCACTATATCAGTGTTGGCGAAGATTTTCGCTTTGGCTATCAACGGCGAGGCACGGCAGAAACCCTAAGCGCGATCGCGTCGCAATTGGGGATTACCGTCAATATTGCTAGCTTACAAACCAATGGCGAACAACGCATCAGCAGTTCCAGCATTCGCGATGCCATTAGCAACGGCAATATTCAACTGGCCAACGCCCTGCTCGGACGACCTTACACACTTAGAGGAACTGTCATCACTGGCGAACAACGGGGACGCACCATTGGGTTTCCCACCGCTAACCTTGCCCTGCCTCGGAATAAACTAGTTCCTTGTTACGGGGTTTATGCAGTCCAAGTGACTAGCACCACTCGTCCGCTCATTTCACCTCACCCTGCCGTCATGAATATTGGGATGCGTCCCACCGTCAATGGACAACATCCCACCATCGAAATTCATCTTTTAGACTGGACAGGAGAGTTGTATCAGCACAACCTAACGGTACAATTAAAGCAGTTTCTGCGTTCAGAAGAGAAATTTTCCTCTTTAGACGCCCTAAAAGCGCAAATTGCTTCTGATTGCGAACTGGCACGCCAAATTCTCCCTTGTCCGTCCTCCGAACCTGTTAATTCATGAGAGATTATATTCAACAACTAACCGAGAACATTGCCCAGATTTTCGTCGGAAACGATAAGTCTGTTCACTTAGTGATTGTTGCCCTTCTCAGTGGGGGTCATGTTCTCCTCGAAGATGTGCCCGGTGTGGGAAAAACCCTCCTGGCCAAATCCCTTGCCCGTTCCATTAATGGGAAATTTCAGCGCATTCAATGTACCCCGGATCTGTTGCCCTCGGATGTTACTGGCACCAATGTTTGGAATCAGCGCGATCAAATTTTTGAATTTGTTCCGGGTCCCATTTTTTCCAATATCTTCCTGGCTGATGAAATTAACCGGGCAACCCCGCGTACCCAATCCGCGTTGCTGGAAGTCATGGAGGAACAACAAGTAACTGTTGATGGGGAAACCCGCACGGTGGATCAACCGTTTTTTGTCATTGCCACCCAAAACCCCATTGAATACCAAGGCACCTTTCCTCTCCCGGAAGCGCAAATGGATCGCTTTGCCCTTTCTCTTAGTTTAGGCTATCCCACCGCAGAAGAAGAACTGCAGATGTTGCAGCGTCAAAATAGCAGTATCGAACAGTTACAACCTTCCATTTCTCCCCAGGATGTTTTAGAATTACAGCGTCAAGTCTTGGCCGTGAAAGTTGCAACCCCGCTGCAGCAATATATTCTTAATTTGGTTCGGGCTTCACGAGAGGATGAAGAGGTTACATTGGGAATTAGTCCTCGCGGCAGCGTTGCTTTGCAACGGACGACCCAAGCTTTGGCATTTCTGGAAGGACGAGATTATGCCATTCCCGATGATGTGAAGTTTCTTGCCCCCTATGTTTTGTCTCATCGGTTAATTGTTTCGGGCAGACGGAAAGAACAAATGATTATCAACCGTATTCTGCAATCAGTTCCTGTGGAGAGTTGATTGTTTCTTTTCCAACCCTAAACCGGCAATACTCAGGGTAACAATGGCAATCCCAATCATTTGTCTGGGATCTAAGCTTTCTTGCAAAATTAACCAAGCTAAAAATGCGGTTAACGCGGGTTCAATGGATCCCACTAATGTGGCTGTGGCAGCGCCGACTAAGCGAATTCCTAAGTTGGTAAAGACTAAACCGCCCACCGTAATCAATCCCGATGCCATACTCCAGAGAAGGAGAGGAAGCCAAACCGCTTGCTGGATTTCCCTGTTTAATATTAAAACAGTAACACTAGACAACAGGAAAAGTAGGGTAAAGGTAATTAAAGAAAAGGAAATAGGATGAAAATGAATGAGTGCCGTTTGTGCCGTGATGGCATATACCGCAAAGCCGATTCCTGCCCCTAATGCGCATAAAGCGCCAAAGATGAACTGTGAGGAAAAATCGCCTTGCAGATTCGGAGCAACGAGAACTAACCCGATAATGACCCCAATGATAATCAGCCAACGAAACAGCGTGGGGCGATCGCGATTATACTGCCATCCTAACAGCGTCGCGATCGCGGGATGAACAAAAAATAGGGTAATGGCAATGCCTGCCGGAATATTGCCGAGGGCAAGATAAAGCAAAATGACGGTAATAAAATAAATGCTGCCGCTGATCAACGGAGATTTTAAGCGCGTGCCGCTGTTGGGAATTTCCAGAAAGGCTTTTGGATAAATCCGCCAAGCCAGCAAACTAAGGAAAATGACCATAAACAGCGTTCTCGTCTGCAAAAATAGAACAGTATGCTCAAAATCAGGGGGAAAAAAGCCGCCAATGCCGGCATACCCTTGAAAAAATATGCGGACAATCAAATTCAGGATTGATAAAAAGCCCGCTGCCAGCAGCATGACTAAAATACCGACCATAATTAAAGATACTTGCGAGGCCAATCTATTTTAGGTCATTGCGATTGACGGTTGATTCCTCAATTCGAGTGACTCCTCAATCCTTTGGTTGCTGTTGCTAAAACATGATTTATCTCAATTGGTTTTTGTCGTAAGCTGTTTAGGTTAGGTGGTAAAAGCTGAACCATTATCGCTGAGGAACTCAAGTGATGGCATTGAAAACGAAAATTGCCTCTATGACTCACAAATCCCTTAAGATTTATTTACAATTAAGCAGAGAGGACTGAGGACACTGCCGTGACAATGATCTGGTTAGTAGGGGCAAGTTTTATTGGCTGGTTTTTTAGCAGTTTAGCGGGGGGTGGAAGCCCATTAATTATTATTCCTGTTCTGAGTTTATTTCTAGAAGCAACCCGCATTCCGCCAATTATTACCATTGGCATGTTGTTTGGCAATGGGCAACGAGTCGCTTTATATTGGCAAGGAATTGATTGGGAACTGACTCGTTGGTATCTTCCGGGGGCAATTTTCGGCGCGATCGCGGGAGTTTTTTTATTTACGCAATTACAATTAAAATGGCTGACTTTATTATTAGGATTTTTTTTAATTACTTCCATTTTAATGTATCGTTTAGTAGAAAAATTTAATTGGTTTAAAGTAAAAGCTTGGTATTTTTTACCGGCAGGATTAATTTATGCCTTTCTTTCCGGTTTAATTGGCAGTACGGGACCGCTGCTGAATCCATTTTATCTGAATTATGGTTTAGCAAAAGAGAAAGTCATTGGAACAAAATCAAGTCATGTTTTAGTCGTACATTTCGTTAAAATTATCGCCTATGGTGCGTTTGGCGTGTTATCGTTGCCAATTCTTGGCTATGGGCTGATTATTGGTTTGGGAGCTTTTCCCGGCAATTGGTTAGGTCAGAAAATTTTAGAGAGAATGCACGAACAACAATTTCGTCAAATCGCGATCGCGTTTGTCCTCTTTAGCGGCATGATGTTAATTTGGAAGCAACGACAAGTTTTAAGTTTTCTTTTTTAATAAAAATAAATTTGCAAAATGTTATCAACAATAAATGTTAATTGTTCCCCGAAATCTTATCAAATCGCGATCGCGCCAGGGAGTCTCAATCAAATTGGCGAATACTTAAAAGAACTGGAAATTGGCAATCAAATTTTAGTGGTTTCGAATGCCATGATTTTTGATCAATATGGCGAAACTGTCCTCGCCTCATTAGAAGCAGCTAATTTTTCCGTTTCTTATCAAATTATTCCCGAAGGAGAACGTCATAAAACGCTACTTTCTGTCCAAAAAATTTATGACAAAGCCTTCGAAAACTATTTAGAACGGTCTGCCACTGTGGTTGCCTTAGGAGGCGGTGTCATTGGCGATATGGCAGGATTTGCCGCTGCCACTTGGTTGCGGGGAATTAATGTGGTGCAAGTTCCCACTTCCTTATTAGCCATGGTTGATGCGGCGATTGGAGGCAAAACCGGGGTCAATCATCCCCACGGAAAAAACTTAATTGGTGCCTTTCATCAACCCAAATTCGTATTAATTGATCCGCAAGTTTTAAAAACCCTGCCTCACCGAGAATTTTGCGCGGGAATGGCAGAAGTCATTAAATATGGTGTGATTTGGGATGCAGAACTGTTTGAACAATTAGAAGCAACAGAACAGTTAGATCATCTCGATTCTCTCAGCCCAGATTTGCTGCAAACCATCCTCACTCATTCCTGTCAGGCAAAAGCCGATGTTGTCAGCCAAGATGAAAAAGAAGGGGGACTGCGTGCGATTTTAAATTATGGTCATACCGTAGGCCATGCCATTGAAAGTTTAACGGGATATCGCTTAGTCAATCATGGAGAAGCGGTTGGAATCGGAATGTCGGTGGCTGGAAAAATTGCTGTCAAAATGGGACTTTGGTCAGAACAAGAAAGCCAGCGGCAAGACCAATTAATTGCCAAAGCGGGACTGCCAAGAACCGTTCCTCATATGTTAACAATTGAGGATATTTTAGAAGCCTTAAAGAGTGACAAAAAAGTGAAAGCTGGGAAAGTTCGCTTTATTTTACCGGAAAAAATTGGCAAAGCAATTGTTACTGATCAAGTCTCGCCAGAAGTAGTAAGTGAGGTTATTAAATCTTGTCAAGAAAAAGGATAAGTTTTAATCATGGCATCAACACAAGAAAATTTGAAACAGATTTATGAAACTGATTATTATCAATGGTTGATTGAAACAGCTGAGCAATTGCGTTCTCATCAATTCAAGGAGTTAGATT
>JBDGQV010000245.1:5115-6184 GCA_042218725.1 Halothece sp.
TTTTGAAACCTGCTATCAAGACGCGATCGAATTAGCGGTTGCCGAAACTGGTTTATCGCCAACGACATTTCCTGAAAACTGTCCCTTTCCCATTGACACTGTTTTGAATCATTAATTCCCTAGGAGCAATCATCAACGATCAATTTTCAAATCATTCTCGGTTAGCAAATGTTAAGGTTTTCCCGAAATAGAAAAACGTGAATTCGAATTTCGGTTAAAATAATCAATATTTTATAGTAGGATAACGATCGCGCCGTTGCTTGAAAAAGAGAGACAGTGCAAAAATTACTTCAAATTTCCCAAATTATTCACACCCTGAATCGTTGGATCGGACAGTTAACCTATTGGCTTGTTTTGTTGATGGTTGTTGTGGGATTATGGAATGTCATTGGCCGTTATGTCGGACAATGGATGGGTCAATCTCTCACCTCGAATGCTTTGATTGAAATTCAATGGTATTTATTTGATTTAGTCTTTTTACTGGGCGCATCCTATGCCTTGCAAAAAGATGATCATGTTCGCGTCGATATTATTTATAAAAGTTTTGGACAAAAAGGGCGCGCGATCGCGAATTTAATCGGAACAGTTTTATTTTTAATTCCCTTTTGTCTCATGGTCATTTATTTTTCTTGGGGAACGGTGGTTAACTCCTGGCAAATTTTAGAAATGTCGCCAGATCCCGGCGGATTGCCCCGTTATCCCATTAAATCCATGATTATCGTTAGTTTTGTATTACTTCTGTTACAAGGCATTGCCAATACAATTGAAAATTTAGCCATTATTATGAACATTTCCACGCCCTCGGAGGAACCGGAATGAATAGCGATTGGCTAGGGTTAGCAATGTTTGTGGGGGCATTCGGGTTTCTATTGCTGGGGTATCCCGTTGCCTTTTCCCTAGGAGGCGTTGCCATTTTCTTTGCCCTCATTGGCGTTGCTTTCAATGTGTTTGATCCCGTTTTCCTCTCAGCCATGCCCCAGCGTATCTTTGGCATCATGTCGAATTTTACGTTGCTGGCAATTCCTTACTTTATCTTTTTGGGATCAATGCTGGAAAAGTCGGGAATTGC
>JBDGQV010000246.1:0-9792 GCA_042218725.1 Halothece sp.
ATAAATAACTTAATGATTCTCACATTTTCCTTGAATTTCTGAGTTCGATTGGGACAAGCATTTATAAATTGTTCTATTTCTGTAGTAATTCATAACACTTGTTTACAAATCGCTTCATAATTATCATTTTCTCGTTAAATTAGAAGTAGTAGCCAATTAGCAGGAGGTTCACTCATTATGGTTACTGCTGAATATTTTGAACAAAAAATTACCAATGCTAAAGCAGGTCGAGAAAATCTTGCATCACTGTATGATTTAGCGCCAAAGGTCATTCGTTGGGCGCAAGAAATCTCTCGGGAAAAAGGTTCTGACTCTTTAGAAAGTAGTTATGCATGGGAAAGAGTCGAAGAGGTTTTAGCAATAATTTCTCATCGCCAAGTTCAACAGAAAGAGCACACTTATCTCGATAATTTCTGCGAAGAATATCCGGAAGCAGTTAAATGTCGAGTCTATGATGTCTAATTTGAAAGATGAAATTGCATTAAATTTAACCTGTCATTAGGTAGTCAGAAAACGACAGGTTAAAATGAGAACTCTTCGACAAACTTTAGAATGACATTCCGATTATATTCGGGAATTTTCTCCCTAATATAATTTGTCTGATCTGTTTTGTCTACCCTAGCTCGGTTTGAACTAGGGTATTACTTATGTTCAGGTACGATTCGAATTTCTACACCGTTGTTGGCTTAGCGATTTTTCCATAGCGAGAATTGACATCAGTTTGGGGAACGGTTTTTAACTCTAAACCTTGTTGAAAAATTTCTTCAATGGGAACCATTTTCCCTTCTTCTGTCATCATTTTATGATCAGGCGTAGCACGGATTATTCTGCCATCTTCTAGGGCATATTCGATAATTTCTTGTTCACCGCGAGGATGCCATTGCGCGATGGGTTGGGTATAAATAAAGCCATTTTCATCAACGGTATAAACAGTGCAATTAATCCGTTCTTCCACAATTTTGCCAATGGGAAGGGGGCCATATTCTTCTGTTAAAATTTCTGTATCATAACTGAGACAATATTCTGCAAATTTCTCCATTTGCTCAAATAAATATTCTGCAGTTTCTTCTTTAACCCCATTTTTGGTGGCCCCATCAATAAACCATTCTCGATGTTTTTGCATTTCTTTTAGTTTCTTTTTGCCCATGGCGCGGCGCAATAAGTCCGCTTGCCCTAGGGAATAGCCAGCCATATCTTGGGCAATTCTCATGATTTGTTCTTGATAAACCATAACCCCATACGTTTCATCTAAAATGGGTTCGAGATAGGGGTGGTCATAGGTAATTTCTTCCCGGCCATGTTTGCGGTCAATAAACTTGGGAATTAATCCCGCATCCAAGGGGCCTGGGCGATAGAGAGATAAAATAGAAGAAATATCTTCAATGCTGGAGGGTTTTAAGTCTTGGACGACTTTTAACATTCCAGAGGATTCTAATTGGAAAACTCCCTCTAACCATCCTTCTTCAATTAAGTTATAGGTATTTTCAATGTCAGGGGGTTTTTGATCTTTAATTTGTCCTTTGGCTAAAATTCGTCGGGATTTAATTTCTTCTAGAGGCAAGTTTTCCGCATCAATTTGAGCGCCTTTATTTTGCTCAATTAAGTTGGTTGTTCGTTGAATCGTGGTCAGATTTTTTAGCCCCAAAAAGTCCATTTTTAACAAGCCTAGGGCTTCTAAATCTTCCATATAATATTGGGTAATAACTGCCCCATCATTGTTCTTTTGTAGCGGAACAACTTGATCTAACGGTTCTTTCGAAATAACCACCCCCGCAGCATGAACCCCAAAGGTTTTATTCATTCCTTCAATGCGAATGGCCATATCGACCCAACGACGGACTTTTTCCTCATTATCGTAGCGTTTTTTAAACTCGGGTTCTGGGGTCTCATCAGAAATCATGGTGCTTAGTTCTGCTGGCTTGCCGCGCACCACCGGAATTAATTTTGCCAACTGATCCGACTCGGAATAGGGAATATCTAACACCCGCGCGACATCTTTTAAGACTGCCTTTGAGGTCATGCGGTTAAAGGTAATAATTTGGGCAACTTTATCTTCCCCGTAGCGACGAGTCACATAATCGAGAACTTCTTCGCGCCGTTCAATGCAAAAGTCTGTATCAATATCCGGCATAGATTTTCGTTCTGGGTTTAAGAAACGTTCAAAGAGCAACCCATGATGAACCGGATCAATATTGGTAATTTTTAGGGCATAAGCAACTAAGGAACCAGCAGAAGACCCCCGTCCAGGACCCACTGGAATATTATTATCTCGGGCATATTTAATATAATCCCATACTACTAAAAAGTAAGTGGAAAAACCCCGTTGTTGCATAATATTGAGTTCTCGTTCCAAACGGGTTTTATAAGTTTCATCAATTTCAGAACGACTGCGATAACCAAGACGTTCCAGTAAGCCATTCCAGGATAATTCTTCTAGATAACTATCAGCCGTATGACCGCTGGGAATGGGATAATTAGGAATTCTAGGTTCGCCTAAAATGTTGTAAGGTTTGACTTTTTCGGCAACTTCCACTGTATTCGCGATCGCGCTTTCGATTACTTCATCGGGCAGATGATCGCGAAATAATTGTCGCATTTCGTCAGCGGATTTGAGATATTCCGTGCCGCTATATCGCAGGCGTTTATCTTCCGTAATCGATTTATTGGTTTGAATACAAATTAACGCATCATGGGCTTCCACATCATTACAAGAAATAAAATGGGAGTCATTCGTAGCAACAATTTTAATGCCTAATTCTTGGCTTATTTTAAGAATTTCGGTGTTAACAATTCGATCTTCAGGAGAGCCATGATCTTGAATTTCTAAATAATAGTCATCCCCAAAAACCTCTTGATACCATTTAGCAATTTCACGGGCATGTTCCCGTTCGCCTCTTAGAATCGCCTGGGGAATTTCGCCGCCTAAACAACCGCTGGTCACAATTAATCCTTCTTTGTATTGTTCAAGATACTGTTTATTAATACAAGGCCGCGCAAAAATGCCTTTCCCGTGCACCCCTTTGAGATGAGAAACGGTGGTTAATTTCACCAGATTTTGATAGCCCGTGGTATCTTTTGCTAAAACCACTTGGTGATATTTTTTGTAGCGTCCTGGGGCTTCTAAATCATCGGTGTTAATCACATACATTTCATTCCCGATGATCGGTTTAATATTTTTAGACCGACATAACTTAATTAATTCGATCGCGCCATACATCACCCCATGATCCGTGAGCGCGATCGCGTCCATTCCTAATTCTACTGCGCGATCAATTAAAGGGGGTAATTGCGATGCTCCATCCAATAAACTGTAATCACTATGAATATGTAAACCAACAAATGATGACATACTTCGATGTTCCTGGTGCCAATGCTCTTACTAAAATAACAAGGTTCAGAAAATTAGCCAGCAACAAAACACGGGAAGTGAGACAATAATTAACTGCTGTGGAAAAGAAGGTTGCCATGAACGTCTTAATTGTTGGGAGTGGGGGCAGAGAACACACCCTCGCCTGGAAACTGCTGCAATCCCCGAATGTGGAACAAGTTTTTTGTGTGCCGGGAAATGGGGGAACAGCTTTACTCCCCAACTGTGAAAACTTACCGGCTAAGGAAAATGACTTTGTCGCCATTGCTAACTATGCCCAAGAAAAAGCGGTTTCCTTTGTTGTGGTGGGTCCGGAATTGCCGCTTACTGAAGGCATTCGCGATGCCCTGCAAAAAGACAATATTGCAGTATTTGGTCCCACTCAAACCGGGGCGCAAATTGAAGCCAGTAAATGGTGGGCAAAATCCTTAATGCAGGAAGTCGGCATTCCCACTGCCGGCGGAGAAACCTTTACCGAGGCAACACCGGCAAAAGCCTATATTTCCGAAAAGGGTGCCCCGATTGTGGTTAAAGCCGATGGGTTGGCTGCTGGAAAAGGGGTGACTGTGGCAGAAACAGTTGAAGAAGCGCACCATGCCGTTGACGCCCTATTTGCTGCCGATACCCAACAAGTAGTGGTGGAACAATGTTTAACCGGACAAGAAGTTTCCGTTATTGCCGTTACCGATGGCCTCACGGCACGTCCTTTGTTGCCTGCTCAAGATTATAAACGGATTGGCGAAGGCGATACCGGTGGCAATACTGGCGGAATGGGTGCCTATGCCCCAGCCCCTCTCATGAGTTCAGAGTTGCTGACACGAGTAACAGAAACGGTCTTACAACCCACAATTAACGCCTTGCGAGACCGAGGCATTGATTATCAAGGGGTATTGTATGCTGGCTTAATTATCACGCCGGAAGGAGAACCGAAAGTTCTCGAATTTAACTGTCGCTTTGGCGACCCGGAAACCCAGGCAATATTGCCGCTATTGGAAACCCCACTGGATGAAGTGATTACAGCTTGTTTAGAAAAACGGTTGGACAGTTTGCCGCCACTGCAATGGTCACAGCAAAAAGCCCTTTGTGTCGTCGCTGCCTCTGAGGGATATCCGGGCAGCTATGAAAAAGGCAAAGCCATTACCGGCATTAATCAAATTCGCGATGCCCTAGTCTTCCATGCCGGCACTCGTCTCGACGAAGAACAGAATCTCCTCACTAGTGGCGGACGTGTGTTAGGGGTAACCGGATTAGGAGAAAATTTTGATCAAGCAGCGGAACAGGCTTACAGCGCGATCGCGCAGATTCAGTTTTCAGGGTGTTATTATCGCTCTGATATTGGCTATCACGTTCGTCATCAGTAAAAGTTATCAACTATCAATGATTTTTATATTAAAACCATTTGCCATGTATAAGAGATTATGTATAAACTAAAATTATCGAGTTTAAGGAAGCATTAACGGTGTTTTATTTTCTACCGAATCAGCAACCCGCGATCAAAACCATAGCCGCTGACAACGTTCAATTTAGAAATTGGCTATTTTCCCTGCGTCAAAAGCTGAATCAGATAGAAATTCGCAACGAATTAATGGCGCATGTATTGTGTCGCATGATTCCTGTACAGTGTCCTTTTGAGCGAGACATTTATTTATTGGGACATAAAGTTGCTCATATTCCGCCTTTATGCAAGCTTAATCCTTTCTACGAAGAAGTTGTGGGATTAAGATTTCGCGCTCTGTGCTATCTTGCTGATGAATGCGGCAAAGATGTTACGCAATACTGCTAACCCGTTAACGCCTTGATTAGATTTATCGATACAGAATATCGCGTTCGACGGTCGATTATTAATGACGTTGAGAGTTTAAAGCGCGATCGCCTCTAATATCAAATCGAATATTCAATCGCTTTGGCTCGCTAATTTTAACTGAAACGCTTAGGGAGTTGATGGTGGTACTGTCCATTTAACAGAGTCAATCTGGTGTAATTTATTAAACCAAGATTCAATTGGAGTTTATCAAAAATATCATAAAATCCATCATATGAATACCATCTCTGTGAACTCTGTGTCTCTGTGGTGAAATGAAATCGCCAATTTTAAATCCGACAAAGGAGTTCTCCTGCTTTTTGGGATAATTTCAAATTTTCCCGATAGTCTACGGGACAATCAATGACAGTCGGAACTTGTTGGGCAAGGGCTTCTTTCAAAGTGGGTATCAACTCCGCTGCGGACTCAACGCGATAGCCTTTTAAGCCCATACTTTCGGCGAGTTTAACAAAATCAGGATTTCCAAATTGGACAAAAGAAGATGATCCAAAATGATTCATTTGTTTCCAGCTAATTAAACCGTAGCCACTGTCATTAAAAATTAAGGTGACAAAATTCGTACCCACCCGCAATGCTGTCTCCAATTCTTGGCAATTCATCATAAAGCCGCCATCCCCAGTTACTGCAACCACATTTTGTTCCGGATGCAAGAGTTTCGCCGCCAATGCCCCTGGAATGGCAATTCCCATCGCAGCAAATCCATTGGAAATTAAGCAAGTATTGGGAGAATCGCAGTGATAATGTCGCGCGATCCACATTTTGTGGGCTCCCACATCAGAGATGACAATGTCGTTGGCACCCATGACTTGTCGGAGATCATAGATAATTTTTTGGGGTTTGATGGGAAAGCCTTCATCATTCGCATAAAACTCATAGTCAGCATGAATTTGTGAGCGCACGCTGACAAAACTGGGAAGTGGTTTTCCGGCGCGATCAGTTTTTTTCATCAACTGATCAAGAGAATTGCCAATATCCCCCACAACTTCCCCAACTGGAATGTAGCTGCTATCAATTTCTGAGGCGGTTTCAGCAATATGTAAAATCGGGGTTGTACCATGGGGATTCCAACGTTTGGGGGAATATTCAATCAAGTCATATCCCACAGCAATGACTAAATCACTCTGTTCAAAGGCACAGCTAATAAAGTCCCTTTGTTGCAATCCTACCGTCCATAGGGAAAGGGGATGTTTATAGGGAATTGCCCCTTTTCCCATAAACGTATTCACTACCGGAATATTCAAACGGGTTGCAAAGTCAGTGAGTTGTTTGGCGGCATGGGAACGAATTACCCCATTTCCGGCGAGAATCACGGGATTGTCAGCGTTTTCGATAACTTGTACTGCTTTGTCAATGCTGCGAGAGGAGGCATAAATTTGTTCACGCCCATCTTTAGTCAGCGGAATCCCATCAGCAGGCATGGCTGCAATATTTTCGGGCAAATCAATGTGAACAGCACCGGGTTTTTCCTGTTGGGCAAATTTAAACGCACGACGCAACAATTCTGGCGTTGTATTCGGTCGCACAATTTGCTTATTCCATTTGGTAACCGGTGCAAACATGGCAACCAAGTCGAGATACTGGTGAGACTCAATGTGCATGCGATCCGTTCCCACTTGACCGGTGATAGCAATGAGCGGTGCCCCATCCAGATTGGCATCAGCAACACCAGTCATCAGATTGGTTGCCCCTGGGCCTAAGGTGGATAAACACACCCCGGCTTTTCCCGTGAGTCGGCCATAAACATCTGCCATAAAGGCTGCTCCCTGTTCATGGCGCACGGTAATGAATTGGATGGAAGAGTCTTTCAAGGCTTCGAGAAGGTCAAGATTTTCTTCTCCTGGTAACCCAAACACATATTCAACCCCTTCATTTTCTAAGCATTTCACTAACAATTCGGCAGTATTCATCGAGATAACCTTAACTTGTAATTCTTATGATTTTATGGAGATTTTGGTCTTGAATTCCGTTAAATTTTTATATAGTAACTGAGACAACAAACTATTTAATCCACACAGTTTTTGCATTAACAAAGGCACGGATTCCGGGTAAAGCCAATTCGCGACCGTAACCAGAGCGTTTAATACCGCCAAAGGGGAGACGCGGATCCGATTTCACGAGACCATTGATAAAGACAGCCCCGGCTTCGATATCTCGGATAAATTGGGTTTGTTCTTCGGGATCAGTTGTCCAAACGCTGCTGCCAAGCCCAAAAGGTGTATTATTGGCTAGCGCGATCGCGCTTTCAATCTCTGGAACAGTGAAAACTAAGGCAACTGGTCCAAAAAATTCTTCTTTCATTAACGGGGCATCAGCCGGCAGATTGGTGAGAATGGTTGGGGGATAGAAATATCCGGGACCTTCTAATTTTTGCCCCCCAATTAGCACTTTTGCCCCGAGTCCAACAGCTTGATCCACTTGTTGCGCGATGGTATTGAAGACAGCTTCCGTTGCCAAAGGGCCAATATCGGTTTCTGCGTCCATGGGGTCACCGACTTTTAAACTAGCAAACTGGATTCGCAACTTCTCTAAAAACTGGGGCGCGATCGTCTCATGAACAATGAATCGTTTCGCTGCAATGCAAGACTGGCCATTATTCAGGGTACGGGAAAACGCTGCCGTTTCCGCTGCTTTATCCCAATTGGCCGATGGGAAAACAATAAAGGGATCGCTGCCACCCAACTCCAACAACGTAGGCTTAATCTCCTTTCCGGCTAAGGATGCTAAACTCGCCCCTGCCGGTTCACTTCCAGTTAACGTTGCCCCTTTCACGCGATCGTCTTTAATCACTTGTTCCACCTGAGACGCAGTAATGAGTAAACTTTGGAAAACACCCTGAGGAAACCCTGCTTCTTCTAAAATCGCTTGGATGGCTAAGGCACATTGAGGGACATTTGAGGCATGTTTGAGAATTGCAACATTCCCGGCCATCAAGGCAGGAGCAGCAAATCGAAACACTTGCCAAAAGGGGAAATTCCAAGGCATCACTGCTAAAATAATTCCTAATGGTTGATAAGAAACATAACTTTTTGTTGCATCGGTTTCAGTATATTCATCGGCTAAAAACCTTTCCCCATTTTCGGCATAATAGCGACAAACTAAGGCACATTTGTTGGCTTCTGCAACAGCACTTTTGAAAGTTTTTCCCATTTCTGTTGTCATCATTTCTGCGCATTTTTCAGCATCTCGTTCTAAAATTGCTGCTGCCTTTTCTAGCCATTGTTTTCGTTGTGCAAAGCTGGTCAGTCGAAAACTTGCAAACGCCTCTTGCGCCTTGGTTAATTTGGCATCGATTTCTTGTGATGTTAGGGGTTTGAACTGTCTTATTGTTGCCCCGGTTGCAGGATTCATCGTAGCGATTGACATCATAGCCCCCTTAACCCGATTGAGTTAATGACTCATAATTCTAGTCTAGGCGGGAATTTGGAGTGACCAAGATAACCTGTAACAATCCTTAAATTAAAAGTTAGTCAACCGTTCAGGACTTCTCGAACATCAACATTAGCTTTTGGACCTCTGCGCTTGGGCTTAGGAATTAATGGTTCAACAATTTCCCATTCAGCATCGGTTAAGTCAGTGGGATAGGAGCGACGTTTCGTCATCTTGATAGCGAATCGTTGCATCTACATTGATCTAGTTTGAACTGTTTTGGTTAGCGATGTGCCGAAGGCACTTAAGCTACGCTCGGGTCGCGCCTTTCTTTATATTTTCTTTAGGAACAGTCTCTAATGTTGATTATTTAGGTCACATTTATTTTACAGTTGGGGAAGAATAGAAATTAGATTGATTGAAACTCACTGAGAGGTTGTCCGGAGACGGATTCAAGAAGGCATCGAGAGTTTAGAAGATCCTCAAGCCTTGGAAGCTTTCCGAATTGCCAATCGCGCGATCGCGCGCGCCCTACGTCAGCGGCTCACTCACAATACAGACAAAGATTCCGATGATGATATCAAGCCGCCGCGCTGGCGACCGTTCCAACTTGCCTTTATTCTTACCAACCTCAAAGGAATTGTCGATCCCACCCACAGCGATTGCGAAGTGGTGGATTTGCTGTTTTTCCCAACCGGTGGCGGTAAAACCGAGGCGTATTTGGGATTGGCGGCATTTACCCTGGTTTTGCGGCGCTTAAAAAATCCCGGCATTGCCTCGGCGGGGATGAGTGTTCTCATGCGTTATACCCTCCGTCTGCTAACCTTAGACCAGTTGGGGCGGGCCGCGACCCTAATTTGCGCTTTAGAACTAGAACGGCAAAGCAACCCGCAACAATTAGGAGAATGGCCCTTTGAAATCGGCTTATGGGTAGGAATGAGCGCGACTCCTAACCGTATGGGCAGTGACACAGAAAACAACAATCCTGATACTGCACGCGCTAAAACCATTGCCTTTCAGAACAACAGCAAACATAAACCGTCGCCGATTCCCCTAGAAGAGTGTCCTTGGTGTGGGGAAAAGTTTGATAGCAATTCCTTCCATTTAGTTGGTTGTTGCGCGATCGCTGTTGGAAGCATTCTCTATGGATTGCAGATTTTGGCACTAAATTGGCAGTCGCAATAGAATGGACTCGTACCTCAATTGACAAATATGGCTGACCAATCTCCTAAGCAAG
>JBDGQV010000247.1:0-3922 GCA_042218725.1 Halothece sp.
TTACTTGATTATTAATGAGCATTTTGCACTTCCCCAGCATTTTTTCCTATGATGAAGGGTGCCGATTGAATCGCCAGTATTTGCGGATAGGAGTGTCACCGCGACAGCATTGTCTGTTCAATTTGAGAGCATCAAATGCCAGTAATGCTCACGGGAAAACCGGCTAACTCCTATAATGATTATTAAGGCTCTACCCTATTCAGTAAGCGCTTATTGTGGAACTTTCTTGTAAAACAAAATATGCTCTTCTTGCCCTTTTAGAGCTTGCTACCTTTCATCAAAAACAAGAACCATTGCAAATTCGGCAAATCGCCGAAAAACAAAATATCTCTGATCGTTATCTAGAACAACTCCTAGCAACACTACGGCGAGGAGGGCTAGTCAAAAGTCAACGAGGTGCAAAAGGGGGATATTTACTTGCGAAAGAACCCTGGAAAATTACTCTCTTGGATTTGGTGAAGTGTCTAGAGGGATCAGAAGGACTCCATCAAGATGCCCCCCAAATTAATACCCCGGAACAAGCTGTCGTTAAGGAAATTTGGGATGAAATTGATGAACACCTAAAAGCGCAGTTAGAAAAATATAACTTACAAAATTTATCAGAACAGCGTAATAGCAAACAACAAGTTGATTTAATGTATTACATTTAAACCACTATTCTCAAGCCACTGTTTTTGAAATCTCTCAATGGAAATCAATTATGCGTATCGCCAGTAATATTACGGAACTCATTGGTCGCACTCCCTTAGTTCAACTCAATCGTATTCCCGAAACCGAAGGATGTGTCGCCAATATCGTCCTCAAACTGGAGGGGATGAATCCTTCTGCTTCAGTGAAAGATCGCATCGGTATTAGCATGATTAATACCGCAGAACAAAACGGAATCATTGAACCGGGAAAAACCGTTTTAGTGGAACCCACCTCTGGAAACACAGGCATTGCCCTGGCGATGACAGCAGCTGCCAAAGGGTATAAACTGATTCTGACCATGCCCGAAACCATGAGCAATGAACGTCGGGCAATGTTACGAGCTTATGGCGCGCAATTGGAATTAACCCCAGGCGAGCAAGGAATGGGAGGCTGTATCCAACGGGCACAGGAAATTGTGGATCAGACTCCCAATGCCTATATGTTGCAACAATTTAATAATCCGGCTAACCCAGAAATTCATCGTCACACCACTGCTGAAGAAATTTGGGAAGATACAGAAGGAAATGTCGATATTTTAGTGGCTGGTATCGGTACAGGCGGCACGATTACCGGTGTGGCAGAAGTGATTAAAAAGCGCAAACCTGAGTTTCAAGCCGTTGCTGTTGAACCCAGCAATAGCCCCATCTTATCAGGAGGAAAACCGGGACCTCATAAAATTCAAGGCTTGGGCGCCGGATTTATTCCGGAAGTTTTAAATGTCCAAATTCTGGACGAAGTCATTGCAGTGACGGATGAGGAAGCGATATTTTATGGTCGTCGTTTAGCCAATGAAGAAGGAATTCTCTCTGGCATTTCCACTGGGGCAGCGCTGTGTGCCACGATTCGAGTCGCAAAACGGGCTGAAAATGAAGGAAAACTCATCGTCATGGTACAACCCAGTTATGGGGAACGCTATCTCAGCACCCCGCTTTTCCAAGATTTAGCCCCTCTTGAAGATGCAGTGCCTGTAAGTTAAAAGCAATCAATTTGCCGATTCAGTGATTCTCATGTGATTGCGGGGCGTACAACCAGGCGCCCCTACGCTTGCCTCTTTAAGATAGAATGGCCATCAATCAGTCCAATTGGGAAATTAAGAATGGAAAAACCAGAGGTAAGCGTCGAAGGGACTCAGGGGGTTTTAGGCTTACAAGAAAAGGATGAACAACTGAGTGAATTAATCAGCTTGATTGTTGCCGCTCAACCCTATTTATTCATGCCCCCCGAAGAGGGAATGGAGGAATTAAGAAATTACATCAAATTGCAAAACCAACCGCTGTTGATGAAAAGTTGGGAGTTTACTCGCCCGCTTCAATTGTGGGAAATCCAAGAAACCTCTCTGAAACTGATGGGGCGTCAAACTGAAGATGGTGAACGTTTCGTTGGGCTTTCTATTCCGCATAATGGGGTAAATGACGAAACGGAATTGCCCATTAAAATTTGGGTAGAGGCAGATGAACAAACGAAAAAAGCAACGTTATCTCTGCCCAACGAGTCTTAGGCAATTACCAAGATCAATCTTCCAACAACATCACTCGTAACGGAGACAGTTGAATCTTCCAAGGAAAGGGATGTGCTTTTAATTCCTGCCATTTTTCCTTAAAGACTTCCGCTTGGAGATGATAATCGTCGGGATGAGTCGCCGGTTGATTCAATTTGAGATATAAAGTCATGCGGTGTTGGGTTTCGCTAATTGTCGCTAACCAACAGGACAAAGTATTGGTTTGTTCGGTTTCAGGAAAAATCAATTGATGGGCGCGAATACCAATATATTCTAAAGTTTCCGGGATAGGTTCAATGACGTCTAAGGTACAATCCCAATCGATCGCGCGAACCTGGCTTGAAGAAAGGGCAACGGCACGAGAGAAATTTTTACAGCCTGTCAGTTGGGCGGTTCGCCAATTGGCTGGACGTTCAAAAATGTCCTGTTTGGATCCCTTGGCAATGATGGTTCCCTCATCAATAATAAGCAAATTGGGACAAACCCGATAAGCTTCTTCTAAGTTATGGGTAATAAAGAGGGTGATGCCTTGATAATGACTGAGGTTTTTGCGGAGGAGTTTTTCTTGACGATCGCGCAGATAGGTATCTAATGCCGAAAAAGGTTCATCCAATAGCAATATTTCCGGTTGATTGATGGTTGCCCTGGCTAGCGCCACCCGTTGCTGTTGCCCCCCGGAAAGTTCCCCCGGATAGCGATTCCCCATTCCTTCTAAGTTAACGGCAATTAATTCTTTTTCCACTTCCTGTTTAATTTCCCGATACGGTTTTCCTTTGGGCAGGGCAAAGGCAATATTTTCTGTGACAGTGAGATGGGGAAACAGGGCATAGTTTTGGAATAAAAGGCCGCAGGCGCGATCGCGCGGGGGAAGATTAATCCCTTTTTCAGAATCATACAACACCCGTCCATTTAAAATAATTTTCCCGCGATCTGGGGTTTCTAATCCGGCAATACAACGGACAATGGTACTTTTGCCCGAACCAGATGCCCCTAATAACCCCAGCGGCGTTTGATCGGTGGTAAAGGAAATAGCCAATTTTAAATCGGATAGTTGTTTTTGGAGATCCACCAGTAATTCAATTTTGGCTGGCGGTAGCGGATGATTAGTTGCCGGGTTGCGGTTTGAACTTGCTGGATTGGATAATCTTGATGACAGAGGGGTTAAGAAATGATTCTTCGATCGCGTCGCATTGGCGAGAAAATGCTGATTGCCATCTGTCCAATAATTCACTGCAACAATCACGCCCAGAGAAATTGCCAGCATAATTAACACTAGCGTCAAAGCGCGATCCATGGATCCCCCTTCTGCCGCTAAGAAAATTGCGATGGGAATGGTTTCTGTTTTCCCAGGAATGGCACCGGCTAACATTAACGTTGCCCCAAATTCCCCCAAAGCCCGCGCAAATGTCAATAACGTTCCGGCAATTAAACCGGGTTTGGCTAACGGCAATAAAATCCGCCAAAAGATTGTCCATTCTGAGGCGCCCAAGGTTCGCGCACAAGCAATGAGATTGCCATCAATTTGTCTAAATGCCCCTAATGCCGTTTTATACATCAAGGGAAAGGCAACCACGCTAGAAGCAATAACAGTGGCATACCAAGAGAAAATGAGTCGAATTCCTAACGCATCTAATAGTTGACCCAGAAACCCATTTTTGCCTAACAATAATAGTAATAAAAATCCCACTACTGTTGGCGGAAGCACTAAGGGAGCGGTTAAAATTCCTTCTAGAA
>JBDGQV010000248.1:0-7389 GCA_042218725.1 Halothece sp.
CTAGCGACCAAATCAAAGATTGTGGTCGTAGGATTCTCAGCCCTTTTTGCTAAATGCGAGATTCTTGTTGTTGATAGAGATAGAAGTAGCGACCTTGAAGGGCCATTAATTCGTCATGAGTTCCTTGTTCAACAATTCGTCCGTTGTCCATCATCAGGATTAGATCAGCGTTTTTGATCGTAGCTAACCGATGAGTAATGAACAATACCGTTTGATCTTGAAAGACTTCGGAAAGATTGTGGGAAACTTGTTCTTCTGTATTATAGTCAAGGGCACTGGTCGCTTCGTCTAAGACCAGGAGTTGGGGATATTGAAGAATCGTTCGCGCGATCGCGATTCGTTGCCGTTGTCCCCCTGATAAGGCCGCTCCTCGTTCGCCCACACTGGTATTGTAACCAGCCGACAGATTCATAATAAATTCATGGGCAGCGGCGGCACGGGCAGCTTCAATGATTTCTTCTGTGGTGGCATCGGGGTTAGTGAGAGCAATGTTTTCTTTAACCGTGCCTTCAAATAACAGGGGATCTTGCGGAACAACGCCAATTTGTCGCCGCAAGGAGTACAGTTCCACTTTGGAAACATCATAGTTGTCGATTAAAATCCGCCCAGTTTCCGGTTCATACAGGCGCGCTACCAATTTGGTGAAGGTACTTTTTCCGGCGCCGCTTTCGCCAACAATCCCCACGAACTGTCCCGGCTCAATTTTGACGTTAATGTTGTTTAATTGCATGGGACCGGTATTTTTAAACCGGAAGGAAACATTGTCATACTCAATTGACCCCTGAATTAACGGCATGGGGATATTGTCGCGATCTTCTTCCCCTTCTTGGGGGGTATCGACAATATCACTGAGACGTTCCAAGGAGAGAGCAGTTTCCTGGAAGTTTTGCCACAGTTGCGACAGACGCAATAAGGGACTGGTTACGTTCCCGGCAATAATCCGAAAAGCAATTAATTGACCCAAGCTGAGGTCTCCATTGAGCACTAAGTAAGCCCCAAACCAAAGCACAATCAATCCTGATAGTTTGTTGAAAAACTGACTGCTGGAATTGGAAATGGTGGAAGTTGTCACATTTCTAAACGCGGCTGACACATAACGAGAATAGAGTTCTTGCCAACGCCAGCGCGATCGCATTTCGATATTTTGTGCTTTTACCGTTTGAATTCCCGAAAGAACTTCCACTAAATGCGACTGGGTGGCAGAGTTCCGTTCTGCTTTGGTTCGCAGTTGTTTGCGGATGGGGCCAGAGAAAGACAACGTAATGCCCATCAAAACAGGAACCACGGACAACGCCGCTAGGGTCAATTTCCAACTCAGCACCAGCATAACCACAATGTAGAGGACAGAAAATACCGAGTCGAGAACTGCTGTCAGTGCTGTTCCAGTGAGAAATTGACGGATGCGTTCCAATTCATTGACCCGACTCGAAAGTTCTCCCACGGGGCGTTTTTCAAAGTATCGCAGGGGAAGCCGGAATAAGTGGTCAATAATTTTTGACCCCAAACTCATGTCAATGCGGTTCGTTGTATCCACAAACAGGTAAGTCCGCAAAGTACTGAGAACGGCTTCAAAGATATTAATGGTTAAAACAAATAACCCTAAAGCAGTTAGGATATCGGCATTATTTTGCGCGATCACCTTGTCAATGATGACGAGCATCATCAAGGGCTGGGCTAACCCAAACAGTTGCACAAAGAAGGAGGCAACAAAGACTAAGGTTAAGATTCCCCGATACTTGTTGAGATAAGGGAGAAACCATTGCAGACCAAAGCGTTGTTGCGGGGTTTCTTTAGTGGCTTCTAAGAGAAGCAGCTGTCCCCCTTGTCCCCACATTTCACCAAATTCTGCCATCGATTTGGTGACGACCCCTTGGGAAGGAATGCCAAGTACTACTTCCCGATCATTGCTTTCATAGAGAATTGCCAGTTCTTCTCCCCAACGAATCAAAGCCGGCGTACTTGCCCGAGAAATTGATTTGGTGGGAATACTGTGCAACTGGGCCTTTAAACCTAATAGTTCTGCAATGGGACCGGCAATTGGCAGGGATAAGGTGTTATTGCGTTTGAGTTGATCGCTGAGTACCCGTCGAATGACTTCTTTGCGAAAGGGAACTTCGAAGTATTGACTGAGCATTTGGAAGCAGGCAAAGGCGCGATCGAGAGGCGTATTGCCTCGGGGTCGGACGTAAGGATATTTGCGCCCCCCTCCTCCTATATCTCGTCCCTCTTCCTCAAAATCATCGGTTCCGGGAATAACAGTAGGAGCATCCGGAATTTCCTCCATGTCTTCCGCAACAGTGGAAGTAACTTCTTCTGCTTCTTCTGTTTCTTCCACCGGTAGTGTAGGACTCAAACCTTGAGAATTAAACCAGGGAAGTTCTGCTTTATCAAACCCAACTAAGCGGGCTGGTTTTCCCTCCACAGTTAGAACAGTAGTATCTTCTAGTTCTAAACGACTGCCAATGGAGAAATTTGTAATTTTACCACCCCCACTAACTAACCAAAGTCGTTGTTCATCTTTGAGGGGATGGTCGCTGGGAAGATCGCTGAGTTTGGTTCCTCCAGGAGGAAGGATTTGTACCTGGGCGCTTTCTAAGCTAGCTTGCGTGACTGCTTTGAGATCAACACCGCCATGAGGTTGTCTGTCTTGTTCTTGGCACAGCAGGGTAAAGGCTTCGATCGCGCTGCATTGTTGTTCTAGAGCTTCTCGAAATTGGTCGTACTGTTGATAAATTTCCCAAAAGTCTTCTGCTTTTAGGCTTAAACAAATGGATTCTTCTGAGGCAATGGCCGTTTCACAAGGGGTTCCTCGAACTAGTCCAACCCAACCGATGATTTTGCCGGTGCTAGCTAATTCTACAGTTGTGGGCATTTGCGATTTTGATTCATAACCCAATAACCGCACTTGCCCTTCATAGATAATCTGCAATTCGGTGGGCATGCGTTCCCGCAGTGCTAGGGCTTGCCCCATCTTGTAGCGTAAGGGTTTTAGTTTTCTGGAAAGGGTCTCACAGGCTTCTCGGGGAAGCTGGTTAAAGGGAAATTGCTCAGTGAGAAAAGAAACAAAGTCAGCTGTCGTAAAAGTCATGAGGCTACCTCAGAGGTTTCCGAATCTCGAGATTCAATGGTGGTCAGTTTTTGAATTTGCTCTTCGAGCCATTTATTAAACAGTTCGTTCAACAGTTTTTGGCGTGTTGCTTCATCGAGTTGGGCGGAAATCAGCT
This sequence comes from Halothece sp., assembly GCA_042218725.1. Taxonomy (GTDB): domain Bacteria; phylum Cyanobacteriota; class Cyanobacteriia; order Cyanobacteriales; family Rubidibacteraceae; genus Halothece. The sequence goes on from JBDGQV010000248.1 coordinate 3,225, forward strand.
TTTCTAAGCGTACAATAATATTCCATTCACCAATACGTACGGGAGGCCACAGTTGACCGACTTCACTGGAAGTTAGCATTTTAGCAATTTTGTCATGGGGGGTGGTAACAGGAACCGGCCCGACAATTCCTCTGGTTTGCGCTTCCGGTCCCTCAGAATATTGTTGGGCAAGTTCTTCAAAGCTGGCTTCGTTATTTTGGAGGCGGAAGTAAAGTTCTGTTGCGGTGTTGTTGTCTTTGGTTCGCAACAATGAATAAACCACTTGGTCGAGATCGCGTTTGCGTTGGAGAAAGTAAGATTCAACTTTTGAACCCCAATTGTCTTGCTTGAATTTATTTAGCTTGTAATGACGTACAGCAATGTTATCCAACTCCTGTTGAGTAAGGTGATAGTAATTCAGCCAGGCTTGCACTTGTTTGGCATCAGTGAGGCGATTCTGGCTTAAATATTGTTGTTTTGCCGTTTCTACTTCTTCCGCAGAGCATTCTATGTCTGCGATCGCGTGATCAATGACCAATTCCCGCAATAGTTTGGGAAGCATCTGATAGGTTTTCAGATGAGACAAGAGATTTTCTGGGGGAATTGGGGTTTGGTTAATTTTGATAACCTCGGTCATACTGTTATCCTTACATTCCTCCGATAGGTGGATGTGACTAGCTTACCAAGAATCAAAGGGGCTAAAGCCCCGCCGTTTACGGCGTTCTGTGATATCATAGACTTAAGTAAGGCCGGGCAGGCCTGAATAAGGCTCGCAGAGGGTAAAGAAGCGGGGACAACGTCTGGACCCGTTTTCCGTATTGTCTAGCTTCTCCCAGTGAAGCGAGAATCCGCTTCCTTTAGGTAGCGGAGTGTCAACAAGCCAGCCTCCAATCTTAGCAACAGCACACCACACTTAAAGTGAAGGTGGCTGTTAAACAATGATGGCTTAATCAAGCCCTAGTTTGGCATTGCTTGTGAGGGAAAGATTCCCCCTTGTTCACTTTTGCCTAAGAATTTTTGATGGACAATTTCTTGGAAGGTTTCCAGATTTTGCGACCAGTTATCAATTTGCGCTTGCAATTTGGAAATATCATTTCCTTCTTGTTCCGAGCGATAATTAAAGCTACCAGAAAATAATAATGCAGGAACAGTTTGATTGGATTCATTTTGAGCCCGTAACTGCACTTCATTGACACTCAAGTTCAGTTGACATTGTTGGAGTTGATAGACAAAGTTGACAGACGCTTGCGGTTTTCCATTTCCCACCTCTTGCCAAGGTCCAGAAGCAATTAATTGCTCAGTAATAAATTGACGGGGACTACGAGTTTCATCATTGCCAAAACTAATAATGGTTTTTGGGGCAACGCTGACAGTTTGATAACCGGCTTGGGCAAATTTGGCAATAAATGTTTTGGCGACATTAGGCGCTTTGACAGCTTGAGCATTTTCGGAATTAATGGGTTCAGCAAAGGTAATGCTCCGTTGCTGCGCGACAATATTAACACCATTTTTGAAGTTTAAGCGGGCTTGCAGTTGGTTCAATACGGGTTGCTTTGCCAATTCCCAGTCGGCAGGAATGATGCCCAGCGACCGTAGATTATCCAACGTTAACATGGTTGGATTTAAATTTTTAGCCGAAAGGGTAATGGCTAATTCTTGGATATCCATGGGCTGATTTAGGGGATTGGAAGCAGCATCTGCCATAATATTTTCTTTACCTTATTTGATTGATTAACTTCCTTATAAGAGGATATCGGAAAACGGCACAGTTGAGTATATGATCTTGGTTCTAAGTTAGGATGATCGTTATGAGTCTTTTCCAATTACATTAGTGAAAGATAGGATTGATTTGCTCAATAAAATAATTTGACGAATATCCCCCCATGATAGAGATATTGGGGGGACTAAACTGATAATTGAGTTCGGGTAGCGCTTCAGTTATTGTTGTCTAGTTGCTTGTGATGCTTGAAATAAAACCGAACGGATAGCAAGTAGAGAATTGGGAGGATTTTGTAAAACTTCATTGTCTAATTGCTTAACTAGCTTATTATAAGCTTCTACTGCTTCTACCAACTCTATTGCCAGATTATTCCTTAAAGAAATGTTATTTTGGAAATCTTCCTCTGCTGATGGCGTGATTTTTTCTACTTCACCAAAAATACCGGCAATGGAGTCAATTAATTGCACTGCTTCTGCTTTGGGAATTCCTTCCTTAGTCAACAAAGACACCCAATCATTTTTGGCTTGCTCTGTGGGATTGGTTAAAACCATCGCCAAATTTTGCTGTAATTTTGCTTGAGCAATTGGCAATTGCTGTAATGCTCTTTGAGCAATTGCTACATTTTGCTGTGGGGTTGCTTGATTTAGAGATAGAGATTCTTCAAACTCATAATTCCCCTCTCGCAACTGATTCAGAATCGTGAAAGAGGTATTAACTATCTGATTGGTTGTAACTGCTGGAATCACTAAATTGACACGGGGTTGTGAGGCAGGGGCAAAAACCGTGCTATCAAATCCCCCTGCCCCGTTATCACTATCTTGAATCTCGGATTGCGCTTGAACTGATTGAATTTGTGTTGGCAACAATCCCGCCATCAAGGCAAGACTTACCCCTAGTTGTATTGAAAAACGTTGTATTTTCATCCTGAAAATCCTCTCTTTAGAATAAGTTAGTTCCATAACCAATCGTAAGGACAAAACGGGGTTCATCACTAAATTCCCCTGTTAAATCAGTGACTGCTGGTGTAATGACCAATGGAATTCCATCCAGAGGAGCAACGGAAGTTCCCACTGTCAAAGTTTGCCCTGTATAGGCACCGACTAGAGAAATCGGTTCTGCTATCCTTAATCCGACTGAGCCAAAGACATTAACGGTTTCATTATCATCTACAATATCCTCAACTTGACGGAAACGTCCTGAGCCAATTCCTGCTGTTACTGCAAGGGAACTAAAAGGATCGCTGGGATTTTCTTGCAACTGAAATATATTTGTTATAGATCCATAGTAGTTGGTATCAGCATCACTATCCCCGTAAGTAATTAGATTTTCTGCTCCGAAAGCAACAGAAGCAGTATTACCTAATTTTCGGTGCAGTTTGAAGCTGACGCCACCGGTATCAAAGGGGTCACTACGAACCGTGGAAAAAGAGGTATAAACGACCTCTAAACCAACAGCCTCCTCAGGATCGCCTAATCCGACTCCAAGCCCAAAGCCAGCATCATCATCTCCTGAGTCGCTGCCAATAGGAATACCGCGAGTTGAGCCTTGATAAGCGACACCAGTGAAAAATTCACCTGGTGTTGCACCAAATCCGCTGGGAACATTAAGGCCAATCGCTGGAACATTGTCCTCTTCTACTGCAGAAATTTTTTCTATGCTAGGTTTAGGCAGTAAAAGGTTTTCCAGCAACTGTTCACGGCCAGGGTTGCTAAGGTTAGTCTCTGGTGATTGTGCTGTTGGCTTAGCAGTTTCAACAGTGGAATTTCTTCTTGATGGAATTGAGGTTGGTTCAGAAGAAGGTGATCTTGCTTGTTGTTTAGATGTTGCCTGTAAAGGCTTCAAAGACCCCCCTGATTGTTGCTGTTGTGAATTGCTGGGTCTGCTGTTAGGCGTTTGTAAATTCTCACGCAAACGCGCTATGGCTTTTGGTGTTAAGCTCACAGAATTTTCCGATTTTTGGTTGACTAAAAGCTCATTAATAGCTGTTAATTGTGGCTGTCGTAAATTGGAAAAAATACTTCTCAGGGTTTGAAGTTGAGCAGAAGAAAGTTGATACGGAGCAGATTGTTTTCTTGGCAGTTGCTTCAGTTGCTCCTTCATTGGTTGTACCTGATTAGCACTAGAGAAAGATAAACCGAGCCTCTCAATCAATTGCAAAGCCCGAAAAGTATCTTGAAGTTCTTGGGCTGTCAGTGTTGTTTCTGAAGAGACTTGCTTAACAGATTGGTCCGATGGTGAAGTCGTGTTAGTTTGATTTTGACTAGATGCTGGTTGCCAAACTAAATTTTCTCTGGCTTGAGCAATGGGAGTTTTGAGAGAGAAAAAAAAGACGAAAAAACTTGCAATCAATTGCCAGTTTACGTGATTTTTTTTAAGTAGATAGACTGACATAGTTATTAATCGTACCTTAGAATAACTTACCTCAAATTACTAGATTGTATTCATTTTTGCAATAACACAGCTATC
>JBDGQV010000249.1:0-6146 GCA_042218725.1 Halothece sp.
ACTTGAGTGAGGTAATAGCCAGTGCCAGAAACCCTTTTCAAAGTTGATTTAACCAAACCAATGCGCGATCAAGAAATGCCGGGGCATAATCGGTGGCATCCCGATATTCCCCCGGTTGCTTCCGTTAAACCAGGAGATATTTTCCGCATTGAATGTAAAGATTGGACCGATGGACAGATTAAAAATGATGATAATCCCAATGATATTCGCGATGTTGACTTGAGTGTAGTACATGTTCTCAGTGGGCCGATTCGCGTGGAGGGGGCACAACCTGGGGACATTTTAGTGGTGGATATTCTCGATATTGGGGCGTTGCCTGGAGATGAATGGGGCTTTACCGGAATTTTTGCCAAAGAAAACGGCGGCGGCTTTTTAACGGAACATTTCCCGAAAGCCAATAAAGCAATTTGGGATTTTCAAGGCATTTATACCACCTCTCGGCATATTCCCGGCGTTCGCTTTGCTGGCATTACTCACCCTGGTTTAATCGGCTGTGCCCCCTCTCATGAACTCCTAGCCAAGTGGAATAAACGGGAACGGGATTTAGTAGCCACTGATCCTAACCGGGTTCCACCGCTTGCCACATTGCCCAATCCAGAAAATGCAGTGTTAGGCACTTTGACAGGGTCGGACTTTGAAAAAGCGGCTGCTGAAGCGGCAAGAACCGTTCCCCCGCGAGAACATGGGGGCAACTGCGATATTAAAAACTTGTCTCGGGGATCGAAAATTTATTTCCCAGTGTATGTCGATGGGGCAAAACTTTCCATGGGCGATATTCACTTCTCCCAGGGAGATGGAGAAATTACCTTCTGCGGCGCGATCGAGATGTCAGGCTATATTGACCTCCATGTGGATATTATCAAGGGAGGCATGGATAAATATGGCATGGTGAACCCCATTTTTAAACCGGGTCCCGTGGAACCTCGCTATTCCGAATATTTAGTCTTTGAAGGGATTTCTGTGGATGAATTTGAGGGCAAACAGTATTATATGGACGCCCATATTGCTTATCGTCGCGCTTGTTTGAATGCCATTGAATATCTCAAAAAGTTTGGTTTTACTGGCGAACAGGCGTATCTATTGCTGAGTTGTGCCCCAGTAGAAGGTCGCGTTAGCGGGATTGTTGATATTCCCAATGTTTGCTGTACCGTAGCGATTCCTACAGAAATTTTTGAGAACAATATCTTGCCGAAGTAGCTGGAGGTAGCGAAATTATGCCAGTTTATGAATTTCAATGTGATACTTGTGGCGTCTTTGAAGCCTTACGCCCGATCGCGCTGCGAGATGAAGCCCCCAACTGTTCGACTTGTGAGGGGAAGACTCAACGCATTTTTTCCGTGCCCCATTTTAATTTGAGTTCCGGTGGCGCTTTGTTGAAAGCCAGACAAAGGGATGAACCGAGACTCGAAAAACGGGAGAAACAACCGTCTCAGCCGCGATATCAAAGCCATAAGGATCGACCTTGGATGGTGGGTCATTAATCAGTAATTCTGCTTTGCCTCAAGTTGTTGCGCCAACCATATCTTAATAATGGATTCACGAGTGACTCCTAAACGTTTTGCTTGCTCATCGATCGCCTCTAACATCCATTTTGGCAGGTCAAGCGTGACAGCTTGAGGTTGATACTGTGGACGACGTGCCGAGGATAAATCTAGATACTCCATAATGTCTTCATTGTTATCAAACTTGCGATCAAATTCCTCTGCTTTCATAAAGTTTTATCTCCTGCTGGCGCGATCGTGGGATTGATACAATTTAGCTGATCTTTTCTTGTTGTCGCAGTTGTACAACTAGACTTTTTGTTGTAACCATCAATGCTCATTTTTACTCAACGTTTAGCCAATCCAGTTGAGGATAAAGTCTATGATACCCTTTCTCTGGATGCTGAAGCGCGATCGCGCCCCCGTCAACATCTCGCCTTAGATAATGGAGACCCCTGTTATCTACGTCTGCCACGGGGAACTGTGTTACAAGATGGGGATTATCTCGTGTCAGAAAATGAAGAAACAATGGTTCGCGTTGTGGCGAAACCGGAATCGGTAATCACGGTGAAAGCAAATCAGACAGAAGATTTAGTCAAAGCAGCGTATCATTTGGGCAATCGTCATGTTTCCTTAGAAATTGCTTCCGATTACTTGCGTTTTTCGCCAGATCCGGTGTTAGAAGATATGCTAAAACAGATGGGATTAAGGGTAATTCAGGAAGTAGCGCCCTTTTTTCCAGAACTCGGGGCTTATCATCATCACCATTAAAGATATGACGATTCTCAAACTATTGCAACTATCCAGTTCGGCGTTGCCCTTGGGGGCTTACAGCTACTCGGAAGGGTTAGAAACTGCCATTGAACAGGATCAAATTCAGGGAAAGGAAGACTTGCAACAATGGCTGAGTCAGGAACTATCTCATGGGGCAATTCGCGTGGAAACGGCACTGATGTTGCGAGGGTATCGTTGTTGGGCAACGCAAAATTTAGACGGTTTGCCGTATTGGAATCAGTGGGCAAGTGCAGTGAAAGAAACCTCGGAACTGCGGGAACAAAGTTGGCAAATGGGCAATAGCCTAACCCGTTTACTATTATCATTAGAGACCGTTCGGTCAGAAAATAGCCAAGCCCATTGGGAGTTGGAACAGGGAATTAATCTTATTGGCAAACCCTGCAACTACGCGATCGCGTTTGGTATGGGCGCTGCCCATTGGCAAATTGATGAACACTCGGCAGTTCTCGGTTATCTTCACAGTTGGGCGACTAATTTGATGAACGCTGGTGTTAAATTAATTCCCATGGGTCAAACCTTAGGGCAACAATTGCTATTAGAACTTCACCCGGAAATGGAAACTGCAACCACAACGATTCTCAACTTGCGAGATGATGAATTATATACCTGCAGTTGGGGATTAGGCTTGGCTAGTATGCAACATGAAATCCAGTATACGCGATTGTTTCGCAGCTAAATTCCTAAAATAACTGAACATCACCTATAGCAAACGATCGAGATGAATACCTTACGAGTGGGAATTGCCGGACCTGTGGGTTCTGGAAAAACTGCCTTGCTAGACGCCCTCTGTAAAACCATGGGCGAGTCTTATCAATTGGCTGTTGTCACCAACGACATTTATACCCAAGAAGATGCCGAATTTTTAGTCCGTTCCCAGGCACTGGCGCGCGATCGCGTGTTGGGCGTAGAAACCGGAGGTTGTCCGCATACCGCAATTCGGGAAGATGCCAGCATCAACCTAGAAGCGATTGAACAATTAGAAGCCAAATTTCACTCCCTGCAATTACTATTTTTAGAAAGCGGCGGTGATAATTTAGCAGCAACGTTTAGCCCAGAGTTAGTTGATATTACCATTTATGTCATCGATGTTTCTGCTGGCGATAAAATTCCCCGCAAAGGCGGCCCCGGTATTACCAAATCCGATTTATTAGTCATTAATAAAATTGATTTAGCCTCCTATGTCGGTGCTGATCTTTCAATAATGGAACGGGATGCCAAAAAAATGCGCGGCGAAAAACCGTTTGTCTTTACGAACTTAAAAACCCAACAGGGATTAGCAACAGTACAAGGTTTTATACGCTCTCATCTAATTTAATTTTTCCTTGTAAGGAACTAACTAAATACAGTTATTATTAACAATTATCATGCTAGGTAATGTCAAAATTGATAACTTAGAAAAAATTATTAGCGAATACAAAAAATATCTTAACCAACATTATGGTAAGCGACTAACAAAAGTCATATTATACGGTTCACAAGCAAGAGGAGAAGCAAAGCCTGATTCTGATATTGACCTTTTAATTATTCTTGATGAAACCGTTGATGCTTGGAAAGAAATAGAAGAAACAGGAGAGTTTACGTCAAAATTTTGTTTACAATATAATGTTGTCATTTCTCGCGCTTTTGTATCTCTATTTCGGTTTAATCAAGAATCGAATCCTTTTTTTCGCAATGTTCGTCAGGAAGGAATTTTAGTATGACTCCTTCTCAAGCATCTATCCTCAACAAAGCAGTTCGCAGTTGGCGGGCTGCTCAAACTTTATATCAAGAAGGATTTCCAGAATTTGCAGCATCACGAGCTTATTACACCATGTTTTATGTTGCAGAAGCTTTTTTAGAAGGAGATGAACTTTCCTATTCCAGTCATGCGGCAGTAATTTCTGCTTTTGGTCGAGAGTTTGCTAAACCAGGGCGTGTTCCAACTTATTTTCATCGCTATCTACTTGATGCTCAAGATAAACGTAACCGAGGAGATTATAGTTTTGATAATGATATTACTCCTACCCAAGCTCAAGAATTAATCGATCAAGCAGCAGAATTTTTAGAATTAGCAAAGTCTATGATTGGGACATTTAATGACGATAATTGAAAACTAGAATATTAAGTACAATTAGCTTTTTCTTTTATTATATAACAAATCGACCAACTAAATTTAAATGAAAACTCATTGATTAAATACTAATGTTAGAAACATCTACTCCAATAACTGCCCCCTGGCAAGGAGTTCTCAAACTGACTTACCAACGCCGCGGCCATACCACGCAACCGATTCAATCCTATAGCCAAGCCCCTTATAAGCTACAGCGGCCGTTTTATCCCCAAGGCAACGACATTTGTTACAGCACCATTCTTCATACAGCAGGCGGCATTGTTGGGGGCGATGAACTGTATCAATCCATCCAGTTACAGCCTGATACTCACGCTGTTATTACGACTGCGTCTGCCAGTAAAATTTATCGCAGCAATGGTTCTACGGCTGATCAAAAAACTGAGATAGAAGTTGGGGAAAACGCTTGTTTAGAGTATCTTCCCAGAGAAATGATTGTGTTTGAAGGGGCACAATATAATCAACAGTTACGCGTGAATCTTGCCCCCACTGCCACTTGGCTAGGCTGGGAAATTGTGCGTTTCGGTCGTTCGGCAAGAGGAGAACAGTTTTTGCAGGGGGATTGGCGATCGCGCACCGAAGTTTGGCAAGATAATCAATTAATTTGGGTGGATTGCCCGTGGTTGCCAGGGGGAAAACAAGTTTGGGAAAGTCCCCATGGTTTAGGCGGATCTCCGTTAATTGGCACCTTAGTTTGGCTGGGAAAGCCGGTTTCTTCAGAACTGATTGCCCAAATCCGAGAGTTGTGGAATGAAATGGAAACAACCGGGGAAGCGGGAACAACGGAATTAATGTCTGGATTATTGTGTCGTTATCGCGGAAATTCTCGCGCGGAAGTGATAAACTGGTTTACAAATATTTGGCGTTTATTGCGTCAATGGGATGGCAAAGCAACCCCTGTTACGCCTAGGGTTTGGCAGGTTTAAAGATGCAATTTTTTCATTAAGTTTCTATGCAACTTTCACCTCAAGAAAAAGATAAATTATCCATTTTTACGGCTGCATTATTAGCAGAACGACGAAAAGAAAAAGGACTGAAATTGAACTATCCAGAAGCCGTTGCCTATATCTCGGCAGGGCTTTTGGAAGGGGCACGGGAAGGACGTTCCGTCGCCGATTTAATGAGTTACGGCAAAACGTTGCTTTCTCGCGATGATGTCATGGAAGGGATTCCGGAAATGGTGGATGAAGTGCAAGTGGAAGCTACCTTTCCCGATGGCACTAAGTTGGTTACCGTTCATAATCCCATTGTTTAATGAGGAAATAGCATATGATTCCAGGAGAAATGCAAGTTCAAGCTGGGGAAATTGAGTTAAACCAAGGCCGTTCTCTCCGCTCAATTTCTGTGGCGAATACCGGCGATCGCCCCATTCAAGTGGGGTCCCATTTTCACTTTTATGAAGTCAATTCTGCCTTGCAGTTTGAGCGTGAAGCTGCCAAAGGCATGCGGTTGAATATTCCCGCAGGCAATGCCATTCGATTTGAACCGGGAGAAGAACAGGAAGTAGAATTAGTCGCGATTGGGGGTCGTCGTGAAATTTACGGTTTTCATAATCGCATTAATGGGAAACTTTCATGAACAAACATGATGTGGAAAGTCAAAAGCGTTTTTATCAGCAGTTTATTCCTCTTTAGCGGCCTATTGCCCGAACAGGTGAATGCCCAAGCAACTGATTCTTGTCATCCGGAACCGAATCCTGAGGCGAATCAGTATATTGTGGGCTATGGCAGCTTGATGGAAAAAGACTCTCGCACTCGCACCAC
>JBDGQV010000249.1:6246-8455 GCA_042218725.1 Halothece sp.
AAACAATGAGTTATCGCATGGAACGCCAAGCTTACGCAGAAACCTTTGGTCCCACAACCGGCGATCGCGTCCGGTTGGCGGATACGGAATTATTGATTGAAGTAGAACGCGATTTCACTACCTACGGTGAAGAAGTCAAGTTTGGCGGCGGAAAAGTCATTCGGGATGGCATGGGGCAATCTCCCATTTCTCGGGAAGAAGGGGCGGTAGATGTAGTGATTACCAATGCCCTGATTTTGGATTGGTGGGGCATTGTCAAAGCCGATGTGGGGATTAAAGATGGTCGAATCGCCAAAATTGGGAAAGCTGGCAATCCCTATATGCAGGACAATGTGGATATTATTATCGGTCCCGCTACCGAAGCTATTGCTGGAGAAGGCATGATTCTCACAGCAGGCGGCGTTGACAGTCATATTCACTTTGTTTGTCCGCAACTGGTGGAAACCGCGATCGCGTCGGGAATTACCACCATGTTTGGCGGCGGCACCGGTCCCGCTACGGGAACCAATGCCACTACCTGCACCCCTGGTTCCTGGAATATTCAGCGGATGCTAGAATCAGCAGAAGCCTTCCCCATGAATCTCGGCTTTTTCGGCAAGGGGAATAGTTCCCAACCGCAAGGGCTAGAAGAACAAATTCGGGCGGGGGCAATGGGCTTAAAGCTCCACGAAGATTGGGGCACTACGCCGGCTGCGATTGATAATTGTCTCTCGGTGGCAGATCGCTACGATATCCAAGTTGCCATCCATACCGATACCCTCAACGAAGCCGGATTTGTAGAAGAGACGATCAACGCTTTTCAAGACAGAACTATTCACACCTACCACACGGAAGGGGCAGGTGGCGGTCACGCCCCCGATATTATTAAAGTCTGCGGTCAGAAAAATGTGTTGCCCTCCTCCACCAATCCCACGCGTCCCTACACTGTTAATACGCTGGATGAACATTTGGATATGTTGATGGTGTGCCATCACCTGGATCGCAATAGCCCAGAAGATGTCGCTTTTGCCGAATCCCGGATTCGTCGGGAAACCATTGCGGCTGAAGATATTTTGCATGATTTGGGGGCTTTCAGCGCGATCGCGTCTGATTCGCAAGCCATGGGGCGTGTGGGAGAAAACATTATTCGCACTTGGCAAACCGCCCATAAAATGAAAGTGCAACGGGGGTTATTGCCCTCTCCCGACAATACCAGCGAAACCCACGACAACTTTCGTGCCAAACGCTATGTTGCGAAATACACTATTAACTCAGCAATTATGCACGGCATTTCCCATCAGGTGGGTTCCATTGAAGAAGGAAAACTGGCGGACTTGTGTTTATGGAAACCCAGTTGTTTTGGGGTGAAGCCAGAGATGGTAATCAAAGGAGGCGCGATCGCGTATGCCCAGATGGGAGACGCTAACGCCAGCATTCCCACGCCGCAACCGGTTCAAATGCGACCCATGTTTGCCAGTTACGGGCGCGCCATTAACAGCACTTGTCTCACCTTTGTGTCGCAAGCGGGCATGGAAGCCGAAATTGGCACACAATTAGGTTTAGAAAAAACGGTAGTTCCGGTTAGCAATACGCGCAATATTGGTAAGGCAGACATGAAATTGAATACAGCACTTCCGAACATGGAAGTCGATCCCGAAACCTATGAAGTCAGGGCAGATGGAGAACTTTTAACCTGCGAACCGGCGACTAGTTTGCCCATGGCACAACGTTATTTCTTGTTTTAATCTGAAACATTAAATGAGGCTGGTGATTTGAAAACTATGTTTCAGTTGTTTTAATTTGATGGTAATGACATTCATCAAATAAGTTAATTTCAGAAGGCAAATCGCCTTGCTCTGAAGAATTAACAAAAATTGATTGTGCTTTACCATTGAATACTGTTTTAACCTGACCTTTTATTGAGATAGAACTTCCAGAAGAAGAAGATTGATTCGGTGTTTGATTAACAGAACTAGGCGTCATTGATTGATAGTCTAAATCCCCTTCAATATAATCATTTTCATAAAATTCACCATCCGTGATTTCAACATTTTCTTCACCTAAGCCATCAGCATATTGAATTGCCATAATGTATCTCTTTAATAAAAAACTACTAATGTACAGTAACATAGGTGGTCAAACTAGTTTAATAGTTTAGAACACAGATTTGACTTTTCTTACTTTAATGAAAGGGCATAGTACGTTATAATATCCAATTATATTACTGATA
>JBDGQV010000025.1:0-14667 GCA_042218725.1 Halothece sp.
TTTATACGCCCCGTCCAATCACATCGCGTTTAGCGATTGATTGCGGGTAGTTGACGGATAAAATCAGATCAGTATAATCTAGACAGTTAAACAGAAATGTCATCCTCTCCTAAGTCTCCTTATCAACCGTTTCTTTTACGTTTTTTACATAGCGCGATCGCGTTTTTTGTCATCGCAGCAATAATTACAGCTTTCTGGACTTATGACACTTATGATGGACGATGGGGAGGGCTTCCCCTACCAAAATGGTCAGGCATTGAAGGAATTCATGGGACATTTGGACTATGGTCTTTATTAATCTTTCCTATTTTTGTTTTCTACGCCGTTCATCGTGGACAACGGAGACTCATTCAATCCTCTTTTGTCAGTGATTTAAATAAAATTGGTAAGCCAATTTGGTGGTATAACCTACATAGATTAACCAACACTCTTGCCTTATTTGGCTTAAATTTTGCCCTATTTTCTGGGAAAATGATGGATGAGAAATGGTTGCCTAAAGGTGAACTTAATCATGGTTGGTATTATGCTCATTTAATCTCTTGGGTGATTCTAGTAATCGCGATCGCGCTTCATTCATTGATGGGAGTAAAAGTAGGAGGGAAACCACTTTTAATCTCGATGTTTCACTGGCAATTTCGGTCTAAAGATAGTCCGTTTTTATGGGGAACACAAGTCAAAACTTGGCTAAAAGAAAACAAAATTGCGACTGGTATCAAACAAGAATGGCGAAAACTTTCTCCTCATCTCAAAATCATCGAAATTGTCATTTTTTCGAGTTTGATCATTGCTTGGATTCTCCCTCTAATTAAATAATTCCTATAACGACTCACTTGCGACCAATAAAATTAATCAAAAATTTGACTCTCCCCCTGACTAGAGTGTTTAAACTGAAGGAAAACCATTAATCCTCAATCACTCAAGATGCAACGCCGACAGTTTTTAATCCTCAGTGGTAGCACTTTAACAGGGGTTTTACTCAGCCAGTGTGCAACGCTACCAACTGAAAGTAATGCTTCCTCTGCGACTGTTTTAAAGAGCAAAAATGGACTGTTAGAAGTTGATCTCGACATCGCTTCTAATTCCTTCTCTTTTGGCGGAAAACAAGGAAACTTACTCAGTTATAACGGGCAAATTCCAGGTCCTCGTTTAGACGTTCGTCCAGGGGATCAAGTTCGCATTCATGCCAAAAATGGTTTATCTCAACCCACTAATCTCCATTATCACGGGCTACATATTTCACCGCAAGAACCAGCAGATAATATATTTCTCTCCCTCTCCGCAGGAGAAAGCTACACCTATCAATTTACCATTCCTGAAACTCATTACAGCACCACGGCCTATTATCATCCTCATCGACATGGTTATGTTGCGGATCAGGTGTTTGGCGGATTAGGCGGAATTTTTGTGGTGCGTGGCGCATTAGATGATATTCCAGAGGTAAAACAAGCAAAGGAAGAGTTTGTTTTCCTCAAAGACTTTGATCTCGATGGTCGCTCATCTAGAATGGGGCTAATGATGGGGAGAGAAGGATCAACGGTAACTGTGAATGGAAAAGTTAATCCCTCGTTTTCCCTTCCTTCTGGGGGGTTGTTGCGCTTACGATGCGTTAATGCTTCCACTTCTCGTTTCTATCGCTTACAGTTAGAGAATCACCCCTTTTATCTCATTGCGACTGATGGCGGTGCAATCAGTTCTCCTGTAGAATTATCAGAATTATTACTTTCCCCTGGAGAACGTGCGGAGGTTTTAATTCAAGGAAATCAGACACCGGGAAATTATCGGCTGTTAAATTTACCCTACAATCGCGTTGGGATGGGAATGATGGGTGGCGGAATGATGGGACGTGGGATGATGGGAGGAGGAAGAAATCAAAGCAATGAACCGCAAACCCTCGCCACAATTAGCTATTCAGGAGAAATTGAACCGTTACCCTTACCGCAAAAACTGATTGCTGTGGAAACGTTACCCGAACCGAAAACGGTGCGTCAGTTTCAATTAAATCATGGCATGGCGCCAGGAAGAGGGATGCAGTTTTTAATTAATGGACAAGCGTTTGATCCACAACGGGTTGATACTAGAATTGCGCTTGATACGGTGGAAGATTGGGAAATTATTAATACGGGAATGATGGATCATCCGTTTCATCTACATACAAATCGGTTTCAAGTGGTGAGTAAAAATGGAAAACCAGTGAGTCATCGTAGCTGGAAAGATACGGTTTTAGTTCCCAGAGGAGAAAGCGTTCGCCTTCGGATTCCGTTTCGAGATTTTGTCGGGAAGACAGTCTATCACTGTCATATTTTAGATCATGAAGAGTTAGGAATGATGGGGACGATCGCGCTGCAATCGTAAGTTTTGCTTGAAAAGAGAGATTTCGATTTAAAATAACGAATTTGGCAAGGGAGTTTAGCAATGACAAAAAGCAATTCTGTTATCGATACAACGACTCTAAAGTTAGAAGGGATGAGTTGTGCCGGTTGTGCCAATGCCATTGAAAAGGCAATTAATGGCGTTTCTGGCGTGGAACAATGCGAGGTTAACTTTGCTGCCGAACAAGCAACCGTTCAGTTTAATCCCGAACAGACAAGTATCGAAACCATTCAAGGGGCAGTAGAAGATGCCGGCTATGGGGCTTCCGTGTATTCTCAAGAAGACATGATGGCTGGTAGGGGAGATGCGGAAGTTGTTGCCAGAGAAGCCGAGTCCAAGGACTTAAAACAAAAAATTGTTGTCGGCGGCATCATTTCTATTATTCTAATTGTCGGTTCTCTTCCCATGATGACGGGATTAGATATTCCCATTATTCCGGCGTGGTTGCATAATCCTTGGTTGCAATTTCTGCTGACAACACCGGTTCAGTTTTGGTGTGGCTATCCTTTTTATCGCAACGGTTGGAAAGCCTTTAAGCATCGCGCCGCCACCATGGATACCTTAATTGTATTGGGTACAAGTGCCGCTTACTTCTATTCATTGTTTGCCACCTTATTTGCCGACTTTTTACGCCGTCAAGGACTGGAACCGCAAGTGTATTATGAAAGTGCGGCAGTGATTATTACGCTGATCTTAGTGGGGCGTTTCCTGGAAAATCGGGCAAGAGGACAAACTTCGGAAGCGATACGGAAATTAATTGGCTTACAAGCCCGTTCAGCGCGTGTCATCCGTGACGGGGAAGCTAAAGACATTCCCATCCAACAAGTGCAAATTGACGATATCATTCAAGTGCGTCCTGGGGAAAAAATTCCAGTGGATGGCGAAGTGGTAGAAGGCAGTTCCACCATTGATGAAAGTATGGTAACCGGGGAAAGTATTCCCGTGCAAAAATCTCCCGGTGATGAAGTGGTTGGCGCAACGATTAATAAAACCGGCAGTTTCCAATTCCGGGCAACTCGGGTTGGCAAAGATACGGTACTCTCGCAAATTGTGCAGTTAGTGCAACAAGCCCAAGGGTCCAAAGCCCCCATTCAGAATTTAGCTGACCAAGTGACCGGTTGGTTTGTTCCGGCTGTGATCGCGATCGCGCTGGTGACCTTCCTATTATGGTTTAACCTCATGGGGAATCCCACCCTCGCTTTAATCAATATGGTTGCAGTACTAATTATTGCTTGTCCTTGTGCTTTAGGATTGGCAACACCAACCTCAGTCATGGTGGGAACCGGAAAAGGTGCCGAAAATGGCATTCTCATTAAAAGTGCCGAAAGCCTGGAAACTGCCTATCAGTTAAATACCATTGTTTTGGATAAAACGGGAACTTTAACCGAAGGAAAACCGCAAGTCACGGATTTTGTTACCACGTTTGGCAGTCAACAGAAAAATGAATTAAAGTTGTTGCGATTAGTGGGCTTAGTGGAACAACAGTCAGAACACCCCTTAGCCGAAGCCGTGGTTGACTATGCGAAATCCCAAGAGGTATCCTTACAAGGCACTGTCGAAGACTTTGAAGCTGTTACCGGCAGCGGCGTGCAAGCCACAGTCTCCGATTGGAAGATCCAAATTGGAACAGGGCGTTGGTTTGAAGAACTGGGAATTGATACGCAACCCTTTGCTGACAAAGCCAAACAATGGGAAGCAGATGGCAAAACAGTTATTTGGATTGCTGTAGAACAAGAATTAGAAGGGATTATGGCACTCGCCGATACCCTGAAACCTTCTTCTGCTGATGCGGTAAAATCGCTGCGACATTTAGGGTTGGAAGTGGTGATGATTACTGGAGATAATGAAGCAACGGCAAACGCGATCGCGCAACAAGTGGGAATTCCCCGCGTAATGTCCCAAGTTCGTCCCGATCAAAAAGCCGAACAAATTGTTGCTCTGCAACAGGAAGGCAAACAAGTGGCAATGGTGGGCGATGGCATTAATGATGCCCCAGCTTTAGCCCAAGCCGATATTGGCCTCGCGATCGGTACCGGAACTGATATTGCCATTACTACTTCTGATATTACCCTGATTTCCGGGGATTTACAAGGCATTGTCACAGCAATTCAACTCAGTCGCGCCACCATGAACAATATCCGACAAAATCTATTTTTCGCGTTTATTTATAATGTGGCCGGGATTCCCATTGCAGCCGGCATTTTATATCCCATTTTTGGCTGGTTGTTGAATCCGATTATTGCTGGGGCAGCCATGGCATTTAGTTCCGTTTCAGTGTTAACAAATGCCTTACGGTTGCGGAAGTTTCAAGTTAATTAACCACAAAGACACAAAGGACACCAAGAGAGTTCAAACCTAAGTCGAAAACGAAGAGAGAAGATGATGTTGTCATTACGGATCAAGCATTTCTTTTTATCAAGCATTACCGGAATTACTTTGATACTGTTATCGGCAGTTTCAAGTCAAGCAGCGGAAACTAATCCCAATCAAGATTCTCGCTTTCAAAAAATCCCGCAACCGCTTCCGGTTAAAATTGGTGTGACTGCCGGTGGTATTGGTTTAATTGGTTTAGAATTATGGTGGTTTTTATTTAGCGAAAAAACAGCTAAGAAAGCGGAAGAAAAAGACGATACCCAAGAGGTGACAATTACTGTAGATGGGGGATATGATCCCACAGAAGTCATTGTGACTGCTGGCAAACCTGTTCGAATTAATTTTCATCGCCGTGATCCCAGTAGCTGTTTGCAACAAGTGTTAATTCCTGATTTTAATCAGTCTGTGGATTTGGCATTAAATGAAATTACAAGTGTGGAATTTACCCCTCAAGAAACGGGAGAATATGAATTTACTTGCGGTATGAAAATGTATCGCGGGAAAATTATTGTGAACGATCAAGGAACATGAGTTTTACGGATAAATTAGAACACGCGATCGCGCAAAATAATACATTACTGATTCTTGGACTCGACCCCAATCCGGAAATGATTCCCCCGGAAACAGATCCTTGGGAATGGTTGCAATTTGTTATTGAAAAAACCAGAGATAAAGTTTGCGCTTACAAGCCAACTTTGGGATTTTATCAAGCCATGGGGGCTTCTGGAATTGAACTTTTAGAAAATATTTTACCTCTGATTCCCAGTTCAATTCCGATCATTTTAGATGCCAAACATAGTGACTTAAATACAAGTACACTTTTTGCCCAAACAGTGTTTGAAAAATGGAACGTTGATGCAATTACAATTAATCCGTTTTCTGGACAAGATCAAGTTGCGCCGTTTCTTTTATATCCCGATAAAACAGTCTTTATTACCTGTCGCACGTCCAATCCCACGGCTTCGGTTATCCAAGATTATCCCAATGCTACTTCTCCCCTTTATTTAGAATTAGTGAAAGAAGTGCAAAAATGGGGAACCCCGGAACAGGTTGCCCTAGAAGTGGGGACAAATGATGCCAATGTTCTTAGGCAAGTCCGTCAACAGGCACCAGAACACCTGATCCTTGCCCGCAGTTTGTGGACATCCACAGAAATTGCCCCGATTTTAGCCTCTGGTTTTAATAATAGCGGAGAAGGATTATTAATTCCCATTCCGCAAGATTTCTTAAAACAAGAAACCCTAGAAGAAGATTTGATTGAATTAAATAATAGTATTAATAATGTGCGTGAAGATGTTACCGAAGGGGATGAGGGATTCTGTCAAATTTGGACGAGCGATGTTTGTTTGCTAACGGAACACCCCCATCAATCGTTAATTTTACAACTCTACGATCTCGACTGTATTTTATTTGGAGATTATATCCAAGCCTCTGGAGACAAGTTTCCCTATTATATTGATTTACGAAAAATCATTTCCCAACCGCAAATTTTCCAACAAGTTTTGAATGCCTATGCAGAAATTTTAGAAACTTTACAATTTGATCGCATTGCTGGCATTCCCTACGGCGCTTTACCCACTGCTACAGGATTATCCTTACGGTTGCATCATCCCATGATTTATCCGCGCAAAGAAGTCAAAGCCCACGGAACACGGCGCGTCATTGAAGGACATTTTCAAGTTGGCGAAACAGTGGTCGTAATTGATGATATTTTAATTAGTGGCAAGAGCGCGATCGAAGGTGCCGAAAAACTTGAATCCCAGGGATTAAAAGTGGAAGATATTGTTGTTTTTATCGATCATGAAAAGGGCGTAAAAGATCATTTGCAATCTCAAGGCTACCGCGCTCATTCTGTGCTAACTATTTCCGAAATCAATCAAACGCTATACGAAGCGGGAAGAATTAGTGAAGAACAGTACCAGCTATTAAAACAAGCGTAATTTGTTATGAGAAATGATTTAATTATTTTGGATTTGATTCGGCGTTTCATTGGGTAAATAAGCTTCTCGACTAGCCGGAAATAAAAACAGATCATAAAGGGCTTGTTCTCGTTGTACTGCTGATTTTTCTCCCCACTTCCAAAGACTTTCATAGAAAAAGAAAGAAACGCCATCAAAGCCGCGATCGCGCACTTCTTTCACTTGTTTTTCAATCAGTTTCATGGAAGTAGAACGATTTTTTAAGCCGCTTAAAATGCCAATGGCAACGGGAATATTGGAATTGGCCAATTGCACTTCTGTGCGTTTTAATTCATCAGAAAACCGCTCCATATCGGTGCGATAAACTTGTAAAACCAATTCTTCAATATATCCTCTTTGTTCCCAAGTCAACCAATCTTGTAAATGGGCTGGCAAAGCAAAATGTAATGGATTTGGCGAAACAGAAACCAGGCAATTAGGATCGGCCGCTTTAATGGTATGATAGACTTTTCCCATAAATTCATTTAACTGATCCGCACGCCAACGCACCCAAAACGTATCTCGTGGATCTTGCGGTGGGTTTATATTCATTTCTTGTTGATAAAGTTGACTTGTATAGTCATCATAGCCAAAGGCAACCGGCAATCCAAAATGGTCGTCAAACTGAATCCCATCCACATCATAATTGCTAACAATTTCTGTGACTAAATCAAGAATAAATCCCTGGACTTCTGGATGAAATGGGTTCAACCAAACAACTTGATGTTCTCCTTTTACTTCCACCTGAGTTCCATCATGACGTTCCGTTAACCATTCCGGATGTTGTTTAACTAATGGAGAACCAACCGGCATCATAAACCCAAATTCAAACCAAGGAATTACCGTCATGTCAAGCTGATGCCCTTGATCCAGAACTTGTTGCAACATATCTCGATCTTCAAAATGCGAATCAGGATGAATCTTTGCTCCATAGACTTGTTCTGTTACGTCACTAGGATAAAGCGTATAGCCTCCTTGCCAAACAGTGGGATAAATCGTATTAAAATTAATTTCATTTAAACGTTCTAAACCATGTTCAATGTCTTCATCTGAAAACAAAATGTCGCTATCAACATTGGTTAACCAAGTGCCGCGAATTTCTTGGTTACGAGATACGGAATAGCTATTAGCAATCGTTTGTACACTAAAAATTACACTAACAATAACGCTTAAGAATATAATTAACTGATGTTTCCTTCTCAAAGCCCTTTTTTCCAATGAACATTAATCTCAATTTTTAATTGTGAAGGGTCACTTGTCAATTGAATGAGAAAGCAGTTCCGGTTTGACGCGTTGGAAAAAAGACACTAAGAGGGTGGTGAAGGTACCTTCAATGAGTGCTTGCACACTATAGCCGACTAACCCAAGATAAATCGCATTGCGTTCTAATTCGGCATTCATTTCTGCTGGAATTGTCGTGAGAACTAAGACGGTAAAAATAATCGCTGAAAGTCCCAGGGCTCCTGCTCCGGCCAGAAACGCAAAAACACTTGCCCACCGTTCTGATTTGGGAAAGAATTGATGGAGTTGAAACAAATGATACGCCAAAATAGCAGGAATTCCCATCATTGCAGCGTTGACTCCCAACGAAGACAGGCCGCCATGTTGGAACATCACCGCTTGGAAAAATAAACCAATGAGAATGGCGGGAAAGGCAAAATACCCTAAGACGACGCCAACTAAGCCATTCAAAATTAAATGAATGCTAATAAAAGGCGGAATGGGAATATGAATTAAGGAAGCGACAAAAAAGCCAGCGGTTAATAAAGATGCCCTCGGAACTTGTTCACTGGGATCGCCATACCGATTAATTTTCCGCAAAGAATACCAAGTTATCCCTCCGGTTATGGCATAACCGCCAATGGCAACTGCAGGTGGAAGAATACCGTCTGGAATATGCATTATGAATTGTTAGACTTATTACGCGCAAAGAACAGACCAGTGCCAATAAATCCCCAAACACCTAAGGCAGCCATGATTGCTTTTTGTAAAGGAGTATAGTTGCCGCCTTGCCAACGGTTGCTGGCTTGTGTTTGCTGAGGAGAACCGGTTTCTGAATTTTCAATAGGAATACTGATTAAATCGCCGTGTCCTGACTTACGAACTTTAACATCCCAATCTCCCTGAATGTCGCGATCCGGAACAAACGCAAAGGTTCCTTCTTGTGTGGTGGTTCCTTTTAACCAAGGTTCAGCAGGGTTATTCGGGGCATAAACGACAACTTGGGCATTAGACATGGGTTTGCCATTATCGTAAGTGGCGCGAATTTCAATGGCACTGGTTTGACGATGCGCGATCGCGACACCGTGTGCTAAAGCAGGGGGCGTACTAAACAGAGTAATTGCTAAAGAAAGAAAAACTTGCCAGCGCATATCGAATTAATTCTAATTAAGTGTTGTCTCTGCACAATGTCCTTCACCAACGTGACCTAACCCTTTAATGGCGTTTTCTAGCGTTTGATAATTCTCAGAAGACAGTTCTTGCTTGAGAGTTTTCATATCCGCCTTAAGCATTCCATTATCGGCTAATTTCGCCATGGGATCGAATCCAACTGCCCCGGTATTAATGGCATCATCAGCAGGGGCTTCCGCATCCCCGAAAATATGATCGAAGTGAAAAGTCATTTCTAATTGCGTTTTATTATTAGTTTTTAAAAAGCCTTTTCTAGCATCACCCACATATTCACCACATTTATAAGCAATGGGTTGATCCAAATTTAGAACAAAATCAATGGTACGTCCGTCTTTTTGGGCGGTTCCGTCTAAAACGATCGCGCTATTTTGCTCTCCTTGTTCAGGTGTGACTAACTTCCAACTAATCGCGTTATAAAACCCGGCTTTTCCTTTCTCTCGGGTTACCATGATTGGATCCGCATTTTCGCCCCCTTTAGCTAAATCAACGGTCGTGGGATCACTGACTAAAGTGACTTCGTTTTTTGCCTTAATTTCTTCATCTTTATCGGGGTTAAACGCGGGATCGCTTTGATAGGCTTTCACATCATCCAGGGTGACATAAACATGATCAAAATCAATTTGCCAACCATCTTTGGTGACGAATCCTTGACGAACAAAGGCTTCCCCATTTGCAACCAGATTAATTGTTCCGGTTCCGCTAGCGGAAGCTGTTTCATTGTTGCCAGCAGTTTCACCATTGCCAGTGGTATTGGAAGCACATCCAAAAGCCAATAGAGGTAATCCGAGAGATAGAGATACTAATAACGCTCGTTTTTGCACGATAATACTCCCTTAATTGGTTCGTTTCTTAGTTTGCTAACTTTTCCTTCAAAATTCAATACCCCCCTAGGGGATGCGAGTTTAATGATCAATTGTTTATATAAACGTAGGTAGGGGCGATTAATTAACTAAAAGGAAAAGTTGGTACGGATAACACCGATAAAAATTTCATTATTATCGGAATCGCGTTCCGGATTGAAAATAGCAATGACCCCAGGGGTAATAGAGACATTGTCGTTGAAGGGGAAGTCGTAGGAAACTTCTGCAATCCAGGTGCGGTCGCCTTCACCAATTGTTGGATCATTGAGATTTCCAGTTTCAGCGTTAAATCCGCCGCCAAGACCGCTAATGGGATTACTAGGCGTAGTGCCGTCATCACTTTCAACATCGTCAAAGAAGGCAGGACTTGCTAAAGCTAAACCCAGAGTAGATCCTTCTTTACCAAGGTCAAAGAAAGCAAGGTTAACACCAAATGACCAACCGTCGCGACTGAAGTCTCCAGAGGTATTTAAGTTGTTTTGGTCTTCATCGATATATTCCACAAATCCGCCAATTTCTGTGCTAGAACCTAATCGGATTGCACCGCGAGCGCCAACCGCATTTCGTGTTAAATCAACATTAGGAAAACCGGTTTGGGTCAAGTTATACGCTAGCCCAATATCAAAGTTGTCGCCGCCGTAATTTAAGTTTGTAGCTAAGTTATAGTCTTGGAATATACCAATATCAGGATTGTTGGTATTATCAGGAGAAGTTCCGTAGCCTACGCCTAACGAAATTTTTTCCGTTAAACCAATGTTGGTACTAATGCCAAATCCTTCAGATTCTGTACCAGCCCCATCAATTAGAGCTTCTTCGCCATCAATGGTAATATTGCTTAAGGTGGCACCACTGCCGTAGCTATAGTCAAAGGTGTGATCAGGTTTAAAGTCATTGGCGCCAACAGCCACTTGAATCCTTTTACCAATCGGGAAACTATAAATTAAATCTTCTAATTGAAAATCGCCATTGGTGTTATCATCATTATCTAAAGCGCCATCAGGAATTCCCGAACCGCCAAACGGAAAATCATTATTCGCTGCTTGGAAACTTACTTTTAATTCATCTTGTCCGGTAAAACTAGCTTCAAAGTCTAAGACGGCATCATAGCCAAAAGTAAGATTACTAGTAGTGTCTTGACCGGCAAGGTTTCCTTCATGGTCTTCATCTCCGAATGAAGTCGCATTTAAAAAGATGACCTCTCCACTTAATTTGGTGGTGGTGGAGAACTGGTTATTTTCTAAAACAGCTACACGACCTTCTAAGTTGTCAACCCGAGTTCCCAGGGTCGCTAATTCTGCTTCAAACTCTTGGGTTAACCGTTGTAAGGTCTGTAAATCTTCTTGCGTTACTTCACCACCTTGATTGGAAGCGATGAGACGTTCAATTTGTTGCAAACAAGCATTTAAGCCGGCAGCAAACTCATAACGCGTCATTGCCTGATTGCCACGGAATGTACCATCGGGATAACCGGCAATACAACCGTAGCGTTCCACTAAATTGCGGAGGGCTTCAAATGCCCAATCGTCTGGAGAAACATCCCGAAGCTGGAAAACACTATTGACCTGAGTTAAGGAATTGCTGTTGCCTTGGTTATTGTAGTTATCAATTTGTTGCAATATTTGCTGGTCTGAACGACGGTTAGAACTTTGAGCAAATACGGGTTGCACCGTGATTAAAGATGCACCGAATACAAGGGGAGCAACCTTAAATAGATTGATCATTTTTGAGTTGAACATTAATACCTCACACCAAATAAAATTTAGAAATTAACGGATCAAAGTAAACAGTGACTTTCGTTCTTTTATTAGACAAGAAAAGCTAGGAACGGCTTGTTTTGACTTAATCGCGCCGCTAATTCGTTCGTTTTCTAGTTTGCTCAGTTTTTCTGGAAAATTCAATACCCCCCTAGGGGATATGATTGGTGAACCAATAGGTCGCAGCCCAATTTACCTTCAAAATTAGATATGTCCTCTAACAAATGAATTAGCGTTTTAATTAATAAAATAAAATTATCAATATAATTTAAAAATAGATATCATAACAATTAATCAATTAATCCGGTATATTCTTAATCGTAATGACAATTAAAGGTTGAATTGTTGATTCTCTTTCCATGGTTTTAATTTTTGCTAATTTCGCGATCGCGCAAAAGATTAATTTTAGTCAATTAAATTAAGCAATTCAATAATAAAATTTGATTGCGAGTGGCTCTCCTGTTACCGAAGGTCAGCGTCGGCAGTGTGTCGCTTTCAAAAAAATCAATTGCTTAACTTAAGTTAAAATCAGGACTTGTAGGCTTTGCAAGACCTTAGCAACCAATAACCGTATGGCAACTAGCGATCTGAATGTATCTACCCCGGAAGAATCGGCATCGCGTCCCCAAGTGAAGCTTTTCACAATGTTTCGCTTGGGATTGTTTCAAATGGGGTTGGGGATCATGTCAATTCTAACCCTGGGTGTTCTCAACCGAGTCATGATTAGCGAGTTGGGCATTCCAGCCACTGTAGCTGCCGGAACCTTAGCGTTGCATCAATTTGTCGCACCGGCACGAGTCTGGTTTGGTCAAATGTCTGATGCAAAACCGATATTTGGGCTGCATCGCAGCGGCTACGTTTGGATGGGAACCGCATTATTTAGCGTTGCCGTATTTTTAGCTGTTCAAGTAATGTGGCAGTTGGGAACAGCAGTGCGCGAAGCAGGCAGTTGGATTTGGAGCCCTGAAACCGCTATTTTAACCGGTTTATTAGGATTGATTTTTATTCTTTATGGGTTAGCGTTAAGTTCCAGTTCAACACCTTTTGCTGCCCTCTTAGTTGACGTTTCAGAAGAAGACAATCGTTCTAAGCTGGTGGGCACCACTTGGTCAATGTTGATGGTGGGAATTGTCATTGGCGGCATTAGCGGCGGCATTCTCCTGGAAAGTTTACAGCAAGATGGTGTGATTTGGAGTGCCAATGTTGGCAGTTTGTTACTCAGCAATGAAAAAGTGATCCCAACGCCCATAGAAGTTCTGCAAGGCGGGATTAATCGTTTATTTTTCTTAGTGCCTTTAGTGGTTTTAGGATTAGCCTTTTTAGCAACTTGGGGAATTGAGAAAAAGTATTCTCGTTATAAAAGCCGCTCTCGGGTGGCCGATCGCGAAGATAAAGTAACCTTAAGGGGCGCCATTCAGGTTTTAACAGCCAGTCGGCAAACAGGACTATTTTTTAGTTTCCTGATTATGATGACCATTAGTTTGTTCATGCAGGAAGCGGTATTAGAACCTTATGGCGGCGAAGTGTTTGATTTGCCCATTTCTCAAACGACTCAGTTAAATGCCTTTTGGGGCTTAGGAACCTTGATTGGCGTGAGTAGTACCGGCTTTTTAGTAGTGCCGCGTTTAGGAAAACAAAACACCGCCCGTTTAGGATGTTTGTTGGTCGCAGCAACATTTGTTTTAATTATTTTATCTGGCTTGACTCAACAAGCTGTCATCTTAAAATCAGCGGTATTTCTGTTTGGACTAGCTGCCGGTTTGACAACCACTGGGGCCATTAGTTTAATGTTGGATTTGACAGCAGCGGAAACAGCAGGAACCTTTATTGGCGCTTGGGGGCTAGCTCAGGCATTATCCCGTGCCTTTGCGACAGTTGCCGGCGGTATTGTCTTAGACGTTGGCAAAGCGTTGTTTACGGCACCGGTATTGGCTTATGGGTTAGTCTTTGGATTGCAGGCTTTAGGGATGATTGGCGCGATCGCGCTTTTAAATCGCGTGAATGTCTCAGAGTTTCGCACCTCTACCAATAAAGCAGTTTCCACAGTGATGGAAGGGGATTTAGACGGATAATGGAACAAGTTTTACAGGATGCTTTAGAATTTAGCCAAGCTTTAACCCGAGAACTTGGGGATACGCTGGCGACACAATTTGGCAAGGTACAAGCCCAAAAAAAACCGGATGGTTCGTTAGTCACGAATTCCGATCAGTGGGCGGATGAGCAAATTCGGAGCGCGATCGCGTCTCGTTTTCCCGATCATGGCGTTCTAACCGAAGAAACGGTTCACGTCTTTCCTGATAAAGAATGGTGTTGGGTGATTGATCCCATTGATGGCACCACCAACTTCACCCGCGGCATTCCCGTTTGGGGAATTTCTTTAGGCTTGCTGTATCGGGGCATGCCGGTTTTTGGTTATGTTCATTTTCCGATTCTGCAACA
Source organism: Halothece sp. (assembly GCA_042218725.1). Lineage (GTDB taxonomy): Bacteria > Cyanobacteriota > Cyanobacteriia > Cyanobacteriales > Rubidibacteraceae > Halothece. Next base: position 14,167 of record JBDGQV010000025.1, read on the forward strand.
ATGGTTCCACGGCTTTTGGCTAACCGGTTCCGGTTTAGAGGGAGAAAATGGTGCCTATCGCAACGGAGAACCCATTCACAGCAGCCCTGATGATCCCAGTCAAAGTCATTTATTTAGTTTATGCGCGCGCAGTACCTCAATTTTAGAACAATCGTTACCCTGTAAAACCCGAATTGTTGGGGTGTGTACTTATAGCTTTTTACTCGTTGCCAGCGGCGCAGCTTTAGGCGCGATCGAAGCAATCCCTAAAGTTTGGGATTTGGCTGCGGTATGGGCAATTGTACAAGGGGCTGGGGGTCAATTTGTTCCCCTCACGCCAGATGCCGTGTTTCCCCTGCAAGCTGGAGAAGATTACGGCAAAAAACCGCTCCCTACCTTGGTTGTCAGTCGCAGTGATTTAATTGCGATTTTCCATCCGTTAGTGCAACCGGTTAGAGAAGAAGTAATGACTCCCCAAAAGTGAGCTTCGGGCGACAGCCCCGTCCTCACGCTTTGCTCCGG
>JBDGQV010000026.1:0-6010 GCA_042218725.1 Halothece sp.
TGACAATGCTCATTAAGTCGAGTTCTTCGGAATTGCTGCTGGTGGTGGAATCAATGGTCGTTTCTTGCTGATGATTAAATTTCGGTTGAGAAAGCGTTTGATCAAGTTGAAATTGCGGATATTTTGATTCTAAGTGTTTGACTTTTGCGGTTGCCCCCCACCGTTGATACGCATAGTGGGCTTCTACTAAATAAAGTTGAGCAATTTTTTCCCGACCTAACTGTAAATAAAATTCTCCGGCTAATTCATTTCCTAAGGCCACGTGCTGAATATAACCATTTTCTCTAGCACCAGCAATCGCCTTGTCATACAATTCCATTGCCGTAAGGATTTCTCCTAAGACTCTTGCTTTTTCTGCTTCCACTAATTTGTAACGATGTTGAAAGTTCATGGGGGCATGCTCAGCCCAAATGTTCATCCAATATTGATTTTCAGCCACTTTTGATAAAATTTCTTCTGAAAAGCTACTTATTCTTTTTTGCGCTAAAAGAGCCAGAGAGTAGTAAAAAACATATTCAGTATAGAGGAATTCTGCAGTAATATGTAAAGAAGAAACAGTTTGAATTGATTGAACAGCTTCTTGAATATTGTCAAATAAATAATTCAACCAAGCCTTATAAAAATAAACTCGAAATAAAACAATACGATTATTTTGTTCCTGTAGTTCTTCTATAGTTTTTGATTCCTGTAAAAAATCACCTTCTAAAGTAGATTTTGACGCTAAAATATTTTGTAATTGTGTTACAAATTGCGCTGTTATTTGGGCAATTTTAAGTTGATGTTGCTGTTTTAATTTTTGAATAAATTTTATATAATATTGATATTTTTTACTGATATCTCCTAAAAACTCTCCTTGGAAAAATGAATATTCACAATAATAAGTAGCTCCATAACAAGCATATTCTATATCACCAACTTCTAAAGAATCCTTTAATGCTTCCAGTAAAGGATTTAAAGTTTCCTTGATATGGATTTTTTTATGAAAAATAGCAATATAAGTGGTTACTTTAATTTTTCCAAATATTGATTTCGCATTATTTTTTTTAATAAGTTTTAATGCCAACTGACCTGCTTGATAAGCTAAATCAATTTCTGGCTGTATTGTCAAGACAGCTCCATAAGTAGCATAGGCAAAAATTCCTGGTATGGAATTGCCATGCTTATGAGAAAGGTCAAGCATTGTATAGAGAATAGATAGGGTAGAAGGATGTTGACTAAAACAAGCAGGAGGCCAAATTAGGTGTAAAATTTCCATTGCTTGCAACATTGATGAATTTACCATTTCCGGTAAATCAATTAGTTTGTTTAGATTTAATTGTTCAGGTGGGGACTCTCGGAAGGAAACCCCTAGAAGATGTAGTGCATTTTCTCCCTTTTCAACAGCTAAATTGACTTGATTTTTACTGAAATAAATTTTGATTTCTGTCTCAATTAATTCAACTTTTTTGAATTTATTATTTACTTTTTCTTGACCAATTTTACAAATTTCTAATGCTTCTTCTAAATTAGTATTGAGATATTCTACTTCAGCACTTTCTAAATAAACATTGAGTGTTAAATCATGATATTCATCTTTCCCAAAATTTTTACTTAGTAGTTGACGTGCTTTTTTAAAGTAATTACTTGCTAATTCATATGCTGTTGCTGCTTTTGCTTTTTGCCCTGCTTTGAAATTCAAGCGAATTAATTGATCTTTTTCAATTTGAGATGTTAAAAGTTCAGTTCCTAAATTTAATTGATTAATTAAAGTAAATAATTCTTGTTCTTGTTGTTCTGGCGGAAGACTTTGTAAAAGTAATTGACCAATCTGCAGGTGAGTAGCTTTTTTCTCAGTTTCTGAAATTAGGGAGTAAGCTGCTTGTTGAATTCGATCATGTAAAAATCGATAAGTTACTGTCTCATTAGATATTTCTGATTCTGATAGAACGAAACCGCGTTGTAATGCAGGCCATAATTGTTGTGCGGTAACGGAAAGAGATTGTTGATTGATCGTTGCTAGAATTGCTAAGTTAAATGGATTGCCAATACAAGCCGCTAGTTTTAGAATTTTTTGGGTAGCGGTTGGCAATTTCTGTAGATTTCTGACTAGAAGCTCAATGAGATTGCTATCGGTAAGCCCAACTCCTCGAATTTTTTCAAGATCCCAATGCCAGCGATCGCGCTCAGGATTATACTGAAGTAAGTCTTCTTCGTCTAACGTCTTCAACAATTGCGTCATAAAAAAGGGATTCCCCAACGTTTTTTGGTAAACTAAGTCGCTAAGTTGGGTAATCGCTTCTGGGTCAGCTTTTTGTTCTAAGGTATCGGTGACAAACTGATGAACCTGCTCAAAACTTAAGGGTTGAACCGAAATTTCACGAACAGTGACGGTAGAATCAGCTTGAATTTTATCTAAGATGTAAACGAGCGGATCAGTAACTGTCACTTCATGATCGCGATAGGCACCAACGAGTAACAAATATTGGCAATTGTCATCACCGAGCCAATGTTGCATCAATTGTAAAGAAGCCCAATCTGCCCATTGTAAGTCGTCTAAAAATAGCACCAGTGGGTGTTGCGGTTGGCAAAACACCTGCAAAAATTGTTGAAATACGCGATAAAAACGATTTTGAGCAGCAGTTCCCGTCAGAGGGACAACTGCCGGTTGCTCGCCAATGAGAAATTCCACTTCTGGAATCAAATCGATGATAATTTGACCATTATCTCCCAAAGCGGTTTGCAGTTGATCTTGCCAATATTTGAGTTCACTTTGACTTTCGGTGAGTAACTGACGAATTAAATCCTGAAACGCTTCAATGATTGCTGAATAGGGGGTATCCCGTTTTAATTGATCGAATTTGCCGCTGATTAAGTAACTTTGTCCGTTAATTTTGGATGAAGAAAGCTCTTCCGATTGACCATTTCTCCAGTCCCCTTGTACTTCAATCAGGGGATAGTAAAGTTCTTTGACCAGAGAGGTTTTCCCAATGCCAGCATAACCGGAAATAAGAACGACTTCGCTGTTGCCTTGGCAAATGCTTTCAAAACTGTCGAGGAGGGTTTGGATTTGTTGTTCTCGTCCATACAGTTGTTGGGGAAGCTGGAGTTTCGGAGGATAATCGCGCTTGCCTAAGGTAAATGACTCAATGGTGTCTGTTTCTTGCCATTGTCTGAGACAATTTTCCAAATCAAACTTTAATCCGCTTGCGTTGCGATATCCATTTTCCGCTTTTTTGGCTAATAGTTTGACAATGATCTCAGAAATGGGCAAAGGGATGGAACAGTGCTGGTGAGGCGGAACTGGAGGTTCTGCAATCTGAGCATGAATTAGGGCTAGCGGGTCACGGTAAGGAAAGGGCAATCGCCCAGTCAGCATTTCATAAAACGTGACGCCTAGGGAATATAAATCGGTGCGATGGTCAAGATAGCGATTCATTCTCCCCGTTTGTTCCGGAGACATATAGGCCAGTGTTCCCGCCATCATGTTGGGATGTTGGGAAGCAGGATACTCAAACGGCAAATGAGTAGCCAAATTAAAGTCAGTTAGTTTGACCGTTTGGGTCTCGGGGTGAATAATAATGTTACTGGGTTTAATATCTTTGTGAATCAGCGGAATGCGATGCAGTTGGCTGAGGATATCGGCAAGATCAATGGCAATGGTCAAAAATTCTGTTACAGAAAGCTCATGGGTTGCCAGGAAGCGAGACAGAGATTGACCCCCAAAATCTTCTAAAACCAAAGCAAAGCCGTTGCCATCAGGTTCTAAACTATAGGCTTTGACAACCCCTGGACAATCTAGACTGTTGGTCATTTCATATTCATGTTGCAAGCCATGGATGGTATTTAAATCAGGATAGTCGGCTTTGAGATGTTTGATAATTACCGATTGACCATCCGAGTCTCGTTTTGCCCGATAAATAATCGTTTTTGGTCGTTCAGCAATGGTTTCTTCAATGGTATATCCTGACAACATAAGCAATATGAGATTGTGGTGAAGTGAAAGAAGTAGAAACGGTCGTTACAATTGCTAAGCCCTGATGGGAAAATTATTCCCTAGAATTATCGGAGAACATGGGGTAAATTTTTTCGTAAAATAATTCCTTAATCATGGGGTCAGATTGCTGATTAACCAGGGATTGATAATCAGAAGCAACAGGAATTTGATAGCTTGCTTCCCTAGGACCAATGGTGGGCAACCAAGTGGTATGCAAACTATAGCCAAAGTTCAGATCTCGATGAGATAGTTGACAAAGCGGTCCTTGGCTGAGATTTTCAGCGTCAAATAGCCAGAATTCACTATTTTCAGCTTTAAAAACAGAACATAGTAAATAACCATCTGTTGATCCGCCTTGGGAAGATTGACGAGGAATAAACTGAGGCGAAGAAATCGCAATGCCTTCAGGAACTTGATAATAATCGACAATCTTCATTTCTGTGGTATCTAAGCGTAATAGATAGGATGGAACGCCTTGTTTTGCTAGTTCCAAAACTTCTGTAATAGAAACAGCTCGATATTTATAATTTTCATAAAGATTAACGCCATATTCGGTGATTAATTCTGGCCAAAGTCCAAAGCAAACCCAATAAATATTTTTAAGCCGGGATGGGGGTAAGCCTGACGGTAAGCGATCCAGGTAAGCATATAATCCTGGTCCCCAAGTCAAAGGACTTTCGTAAATTGTTTGTGATTTAACTAGTTCTCCTTTTTCTGCATCAATCACATAATGCCCAAAACGACTAATATCCATCTCACTGCTTTCCATAGAATGGATACGTTTGGAGACTAGTTGATTTCCTTGATAAGCAGAGACATCATAGGGATGAATCCATTCTGCGACATTCCAAGCACAAATATGGGCAATATGGAGTGTAATTTTATCTCCTGGATTTTCGTAATCCATCAAAAAATGAGCTGCTTCTAGAGGAATTGTTAACTTTTGCGCCGCCACTTCTACTTCTGATTCTCCCAATTTAGGACATTGTCCTCTTTTTAAGTCTTGACGACGAACAATATAGATTACAGAATCCGGATTGGCTGGTTTTTCTAGTAATTGCCTAAGTAATCTTTCCAATTTTTTATTACTCGGAAAGGGATTATTAATAACCTGTTCCAATCCCGCTATGAATGCTGTATCCATCAAAACAACATAGTCTTGACTAATGCCAATTTGATGAATCGTTTGTTTAATTTTAATCGGTGATCCATCGGGTAAAACAACTTTCCAACGTTCTAAATTATTTTGTCCATCCCAACGGATTAAATACACAAAATTTTCTAACTTAATTCCTGAAAGTACTTCGATTGTTTCCGCAATTTCATCACTGACATTGTCAAACAAACTATAAAAACTATCCAAAACATTTCGAATTAACTCAGCACTAAAGAATCCTGTCACTGTTGCAGCTAATTCTTCAACTTCTTGGGGAAGTTCTTGTACTTCGAAAGTTAAAGGAATGGTTTTTAAAAAGTTCTCAACGGAGCGACCATAATTAACAGTAAATGTTTCCCCAGTATATCCATCAAATGCAGGATGAGCTGTGCTTAAAATCGGTTGAAATGGAAAACTAAGTCCTTGTGTTTCTGCTTGCCATTCGGCATTTCCTCCCACAGGGGTTACCGTTTCTAAGGTTTCTGTATCAATTTCATAAGGACGACCGGCATCATAAGTGACTAACAGACGCTGTGGGGAATCAGAAGAGAAAGGCATGGGTAAAAATGCTGTGTTGAGCTGATTTCTAATTCCCAAATACCGAGAAAAACGAGCTAAACCATGGTTGTGAAAACGGTATTGAGCATATTTACTATCCAGTTGGGTTGCTTCATCGGCATAATAGTCTGCCGGTTTGACTAGTTTGGTTTTAAGATTGACTTTCCCTAATTGATTAAAATCCAGTCGATAAATCATTCCATCTCCATTAATTAGGGAATCTCGACTTGGATGAGGCAGTCCTCCCGAATCAATTGAACCGACAGGCGCTACCATAAAAAAATGACCTTGTATATCCTCTGGAAGGTCTCCTTCTATATGCA
>JBDGQV010000027.1:0-2811 GCA_042218725.1 Halothece sp.
TAAGGAATCGGCAAACGCGATCGCGTTCTCATCTTTATCGCCGCCGGCAAGTTGCGCCAATTCATCACGGCGCGTCTCAGGATCGGTAAGTCGAATAACAGACACCACCGTGCGCGAGGAAGAAAACTGTTTTTCCACCCGCAGATGCAAATCCGCTAGGGCTGCCACCAAAGGCTGGTGCGTGACACAGAGAACTTGTTGCTGTTGGGCTAATTGCCGCAATTTTTGCCCGATCGCGCTAGCCACACGCCCCGAGACACCGGTATCGATTTCATCAAAGACCAAGGTTTGCAATTTTTGTTCCGCTTGGGAAAAACAAGATTTTAAGGCTAAGAGAAAGCGACTCATTTCCCCGCCGGAAGCCGTTTCCGAAAGCGGTTTTGGTGCTTCTCCCGGATTGGGGCTAAAATAGTAGTTCACTTGTTCCGCCCCTTGGGCATTGGGCGTAATAGGCGTTAGGGTGCAGTGAAATTGCACTTTTTCCATGGCGAGGGGTTTCAGTTCTTCAATCAGCTGTTTTTCCAGTCGCGTGGCCGCTTCTTGGCGTTGTTGCGTCAGCGTTTCACAGGCTTGCATCAGAGTATTGTAAGCGTTGTTGGTCTTTTCTTCTAAACTTTCTAAAGATTGATCTGCGTCGTTAAGACGATCTAGTTCGCTTTGCAAGGAATTTTGATGCGCGATCGCGTCGCTTAAATTAGGACCATATTTGCGACAGATTTGTTTCAGAGTACGAATGCGATCTTCTACTTCCGCCAGTCGATCCGGATCCGATTCTAACCCTTCCCCATAAGCATAAATTTGTTGCCCTGCTTCCACAATTTGCGTCATGGCAGTTTGTACCATCTCCAAAATGGGTGTCAGTTGGGAATCATACTCCACCATCTCCGTTAGCTGATTTTCGGCTTCCGTGAGAATATCGGTACCGGCTGGGGTTTCCTCATCATCCCGTTGGTAAAGAATTTGATACACTTGATAACTAAGCTGTTGCAGTTCCACCGCATGTAGCAAGCGATCGCGCTCTTGTTCCAACTCTTCCAATTCCGTTTCGCTTCTGAGTTGCGCCTCTTTGAGTTCATCAAGCTGATAATTAATCCAATCGAGGCGTTGCAACCGTTCTTGTTCTGTTTGCCGTCGCGTTTCTAAGGTTTCCTTCGCCTCAATATAGATTTCGTAAGCGGAGGCCACTTTTTCCCGTTGCGCCAGTAATGCCGATCCGCCATAGGTATCCAACAGTTCCCGTTGACGGGCAGGAATCATCAACGCTACTGTTTGCCCTTGCGCCGTAATTTCCACCAAGTAGCTGCGCAGGTCATTCATCAACTTGCGATTGACTAAAACTCCATTCACCCGGGAACGCGATCGCAACCCACTCCGTTTCAACGCCATTTCCCGACTGCAGACTACTGTTTCATCCTCCAGCAAATCAATCTCTTGCTGTTCCAACCAGCTTTGCAGGGCAGGTGTCAGAGAAAAGGTCGCTTCCACCAATGCTTTTTCACTGCCAGTGCGAATGAAACGGCTGCTCACTTTGCCACCCAAAGCAGCATCGATAGCATCTAGGATAATGGATTTTCCCGCCCCTGTCTCCCCTGTCAGAACATTTAAGCCTGCACCTAAATCTAGTTCCAGTTGATCCACTAAAGCAAAATTCTCGATTCTCAGGGAAATTAGCATTGGTTGTTGAAATGGTATTGGATGTGTCCCTCATTCATTTTAGTGGGAGTCGTCAATCCAATAGACAAAAAGCGCGATCGCGTCTTGGTTTAATGTTAATCCAGAATATTTTTTATTTTGTAATTGACCAACGGTCACCGGAGCTTTAGTGAGGACAGGTGCCTTCTGTTTAGGAAGGCGTAATCTCTGATTTTATAATGGTTATTATTTCTGATCAAGGATTAAATTTATAGCTATCAGTAATCCATGACAAAGCTTTAGTTTTTAATTAGGCATTACTAGCGAATTAATGAAACTAAGAGAACTAGTTGATGAAATTTTTATCGATCCTAGAAAATTAACAAATTATGCCTTAGATCCAGAAAATCCAAAAGGAAAAAATAAAGCCTTAATGTTTGCTCGACATCTAGGCTATACTAAAAATAACTATCAATTGTTACTCGAACAAATTGATCAAAAAGTACTCGATGCAGAAGCGATTGCTCAGAATCAAGATCAATATGGTACAAGATATCAAATCGATTTAGATATTCAGGGTATTGAAGCAGGACAAACTGAGACGGTACGGACAGCTTGGTTAATTCCGAACAATTCTAAACAAGCTCGATTAGTAACAATTTATATTAAGAGACAACCATGAATCAACCTTCTCTCTTTGATTTAGTTGAATTACTGGTTAATTTTCCAGACCATAATCTTGTTATTGGCGACCAAGGAACTATTGTTGAATGTTTTGACAAAAATCATTTTGAGGTGGAGTTTATTAATGAAACTGGAGAAACAACGGCTCTTTGCACACTATCGAGTCGGCAATTCATTGTCGTTTGGAAAGCTGAAACAAAAGAATGGTTAACAACGGCTGATAAAATGAGAGCTATTATTGATGGCTTATCGGAAGAAAAGCGTCAAGAGTTATTAGACTTTGCTCGTTTTTTATATCAGAAAGCATAAAAAAAGAATATATTACACTTAATTGTTAAATGTAACTTCAAATGTATTATCTGGAATTACTTTCCCGGTTTTCACTCCCCCTATTTAAACATTGGTTAATAGAATTTTCTGTATTTTCTCAGTAATTTTATACAAATAATCACAAAAGCCATCTGTGATGGTTTACAGCGATTAAAGAATTTGTTA
>JBDGQV010000028.1:0-16838 GCA_042218725.1 Halothece sp.
TGGAACTAAAGCAGGTCGTCAAGTAGGTGATGATGAAATTCTGACATTAACTGCTGGTGACGACTTTACAAATCAAACTGCTACAGTTCAGTTAGGTTACGATGGAAACGATAGCAATAGTGATTTGAAGAAAACAGGTCTTAATGCTGATTTTGCTCCATCTGAGAATAAGGGATTAAAATTTAAAATTTTTAGTGCGGATTCAAGATCTGAGATATCCGTAACATTATTCTCAGATAACGGTAATGACTCCGTTAGTATTAATAACTTTGGTCTAGAAAACACTCCTAATGATAATAATTTATTCTTCAGTTTTACTGATAGCAGTTTAGGTGAGGCTACTTTTGGAAGCTTTAGCGGTAATGGTAGCTATAACGACATCAGTGCTGTTCAAATTGAATTAACAACTAATAATGACAATTTAAACAGTAGTAATAGCATTGGAGTAGAGGCATTTGGTGCTACCCCTAGTTCAGATACTACTTTAGAACCAGTTCCCTTTGAAGCGGAAACCTCAATTGGTCTTGCGCTGTTAGGCGCTTGGGGCGCATATAAACGCTGGAAAAACAAGCAAAAAGCCAGCTAATTAGTTTTCTCTGAATCTAGGCAGCTAGAAAAATCCCAAGACTATTTTTTATGAAAAGAATTTTTTTGGAACAAGCCCTCCCAAAATGTAGGGAGGGAATTCTCAAATCGTCTTTGAGTTAACTTCCAATTCATCGTATAATTAGCAATTAAGCAATAAAAAGATTTACCCGATAAACCACAGAGTTGAGCGGAGTAATAAAGTTATAAAGTGTAGCAAAATTTGAGGTAAATTTAGGGTCAATTTGGCAAAAATTTTCCCAAATCCTTAGGTTAAATAAAGATAGCTTATCCAAACTTTTTCTAGCAGTAAGGTATCCACTTCCGAAGTTTTTGATAAGTGGGGATTAAGAGAGCTAATTGTTGAAGCAACAGTCTTTAATGGGAATTATAGATTAAATCTTTTCGCTATTTTCTAGGAATTGAGTCCTTGTTTTATGTCTAATCGTCGGCGCCGACCATTTTGGAAAAAACTGCGACCCCCAGAACTCCCTCCGTTGCAAGTTCCTCGCCCCTTATCGCGATTGCCTCGAAAGTTGAGGAAACTGCAATTTCCTGGATTTGGGCCATTTCGTCTTCCTCGGAAATTGAGGAAACTGCGCCCTCCAGAACCTCCTCCCTTACAGTTGCCTCGGTTTTCGATTCCTAATCCATTTTCCCAGGTCTTCATTCGGGAAGGCGAGACTCGAAACTATTTATTTATTCTCAATTGGTTGGGATATGTCCTATTATTTGTATCCGCGATTGATTATTTTGTTCTTTTCTATCCGCCACAACTAACGAATCCGAATTGGGAATTCCAAACGGTTAGGGGCATGGTGAGCAACGCATGGTTTGTCTTATTAGCACTCATTTTAATTTATATTCCCAATCGAACTCAGATTCGCCGCTTCGAACTGGCTTTTCTGAAATTCCTTCGCTGGATAGTGCTTGTGGGAGGAATTGTCTTTATATTGCTCATTCCCCTTACCCTAAACAATGCCCAACGCATTCATCAAAATACCGTTGCGCAAATCAATCAACAACAAACGCAACGACAAGAACAATTAAATAATCTGGAACAAGCCGTCAAAACCCAAGAAATTCCACCAGAAGAACGACAACGCTTAGGGGATGCCCTTGGGATAAATGTTACTCCCAATTCAGAAAATATTAGAAAAGCCCTGCTTGAAGAGATTAACCAACAAAAGCAACAACTGAAACAACAAGTCGCTGCTCAAAAAAATAACAGTTATCAGGAACTCCTACGCCAAGCCACGCGCACCAGTGTTGCTATATTCCTCATTGGCATTTTCTTGATCCGTCTTTGGTGGGAAACCCGATGGCTAAAATCGATTAGACGAGGCAAAACGTCTTATTATCAGTCATTTCAGAAGGGATATCCCAAGCGATGAGGGCTTTTCTAATCAGTGGCGTGAATGCTGCCCCAATCAAAATATAAATTGCTATCATGCCTTATTGCATGTTTTTTGGGACGAGTCTATGGCAATTATTGCACTGAAAGCTTGGTATTTAGAGGAGTATGAGCCAATTTCGGAGGTAATGAAACGTCCTCACGATTTACGGCTGAGTAAGAATAGTTTGTTGAAGTCGGGGTTGCGGGCTGATTTTTTAGATGAACGAGAAACGGTAGAGAACGCAACTTGGTTTCAACGCTACCTAGCAGGAGAAACGGTGGAATTTTATATTGAGGGGAGCGGCGGCTATCAAATTGCCAACATTGATGTGGTGTCTCAGGAAATTTACTTTATTAAACAGGAGGTTAATGCCTTACTCGACCCCATTATTTATTTTTCCTATCAACAAGAGTATCCTAGTGCGTATGAAGCCTTACAGGAAGGTCTCGAAGAAGTCATTGAAACTTTTAACAATAAAGCCCGTTTTCCGATCAGTTTAGAATATTCGGCTCGTCCTAAAGATGATCCGGTACGCCTCAGCAACAATCAACTTCGCAAAATTCGGAAAAGTTTAGTCTTTGTTGCCGATGGCACTCCGGTAGCGCAAGTTCCAGGGGAAAAAACGTCTGCTTTAGTTCCTAGCCCAACCGTGGGGGTGGAGTTGGGATACGCCTTGCAATGCAAACGTCGAGAACAACTATTGCTGACTCAGATGGAACGGTGGGAAGGAACTTATCCGTTTGAACTTCCCAATCCGCAACAAGTATTTTTTCAAAGCGCCAGTGACTTAAAAGCAACGCTTCCCCAGGTATTGGAAGTAATGTTGCAACGCTTTCATCTGTTAAGTTGAGCGTTCCGGGCAAAGAAACGGTACATTATCAATTGTTGTGGTTTGTAGGAGTTAAGGTTATGCCACGGACCCCAGATGAGTATGCGGTCTATTTATTCTTAAGCAGCGGTCATTGTGAGGAAGTGCGATTTCCTACTATTCAAGATTTTCAGAAATGGTACAAGGGGGAGTTAAAGCCCAATGGGGAATCCCATGATTTTATCAATGTTCCTATTAAAAATATTCAGGGAGAATATATGGTGGTTCGTCCGTCTAGTATTCTGGCAATTCGGGTAGAACCGATGTTTGCCGGAAGTGTCGAACGATTTTAAGAAAAATGATGAAATCTTGGTTAGTTGGTTTCTCGGTGGGATTAAGCCTGGTTTTTTCGAGTTCTGCTGTTGCACAGCGTTTCCCCTTGGAAAAAGTGTCATGGCAACAGTTGCCGGAACAGTTAGGGGTGGAAGAACAGTTAGACACCCCAGAAGAGAAACAAGCGTTGATTAAGGCGATTAATCACAGTTTAAGATATTTACAAAAACCGAGTGCCCAAGAAGCCTACGCTGATTATCCCATAGCCCACGATCGCGCGATCGCTTCTTTGAAACGGTTTCGCCAGTTGGTGCGCCATTCCCCCACCCCAGAAGCCCTTGCTAAAGCAGTGAAACAGGAGTTTGCCCTTTATCGGTCGGTGGGGAAGGATCAACAGGGAACCGTTCATTTTACCGGCTATTTTGAACCCGTGTATCAAGCCAGTCGCAGGCGCACCGAGGAATACCGTTATCCGATCTATAAGTTGCCGCCAAATTTTGACAATTGGAAATCCCCGCATCCGACTCGCAAGGAACTTGTGGGTGTTGACGGAGAAGGCAAAAATAGCCCCTTGCAGGGTCTAGAAATTGCTTGGTTGCGCGATCGCTTAGAAGCCTTTTTAATCCATGTTCAAGGCTCAGCACGGCTAAAATTGCGGGATGGAACAACCCTTTCTGTCGGCTATGCCGGCAAAACCGATCGTCCTTATACTAGCATTGGTGCCGAATTAATCAGTGATGGAATTCTGAGCCGAGAGGAACTTTCTCTCCCTCGCTTGATGGAATATTTTCGTCAGCATCCCCAACAGTTAGACAAGTATCTCCCGCGCAATGAAAGTTTTGTCTTCTTCCGAGAAACCCAAGGCGCACCGCCAACAGGCAGTTTAAATGTTCCGGTAACTGCCGAACGCAGCATTGCTACGGATAAATCGCTGATGCCGCCAGGGGCATTGGCGCTGCTGCACACCCAATTTCCGAAAATAACAGAGAATGGTGATTTGAAAACGCCGGTTGTCAGTCATTATGTTTTAGATCAAGATACCGGAAGCGCCATCCAAGGCGCAGGGCGAGTGGACATTTTTATGGGAACTGGGAAAAAGGCAGGCCGCAAAGCCGGAATCGTTGACTGGACGGGACAACTCTATTATCTTTTCTTGAAACGCTAACTGACTATCATCCCAATTGAGGTGGGGGGTTCCCTAGTTCTCCGCAACGACAACCCCCTCCCCAGCATTTATACTCATCGCAAAATCCGTTAAGATAGCAACGCACCAGAAAACTTGCATACAATCAAATTAGCGAGCAAGGAGTGTTCACATTGACGCAAATCGTTCATTCACCCTCAACGAAAGAAACTCAGATGGATCTACCCCCGTTGCCGAAACAGCGTCCGTTGTTATTAATCGGTCATGGCAGCAAAGATGAACAAGGACGACAAACTTTTATTGATTTTGCCGAAGCCTATCAGAAATTAGATGAATCTCGTCCGGTCATTCCCTGCTTTTTAGAATTAACTAAGCCTACCATTCAAGAAGGCATTGAACAAGCGGTTCAACAAGGCTATACCGATTTTTCTGCGTTGCCGATCTTATTATTCGCTGCCAGACATAATAAATTTGATGTCACCAATGAACTGGATCGCGCGCGGGAGAGGTTTCCTTCCATTACCATTAATTATGGCAGACATTTTGGCATTACTCCCAGTATCCTAGACTTATGGCGCGATCGCTTAGCGGAACTGGATTCCCCAGAAAACAATCCTCACAATATTCCTCGCTCGGAAACGGTGGTTTTATTTGTGGGACGGGGTTCCAGCGATCCTGATGCTAATGGCGATGTCTGCAAATTAGCCAGAATGCTGTGGGAAGGAAGCGGTTATCAAACCATTGAAACCTGTTTTATTGGCATTACCCATCCCCGTCTCGAAGAAGGCTTCCAGCGCGCTCGTTTTTATCAACCGAAACGAATTATTGTTCTGCCTTACTTCTTGTTTACTGGCGTGTTAGTGAAGAAAATTTTTAATATCACTGCCCAACAACAAGAACAATATCCAGACATTTCCATGACTTGCCTACCGGAAATGGGGATTCATCCCAACCTCTTACAAGTATTAAGAGAACGGGAAATTGAAACCCAAACCGGAGAAGTTAAAATGAATTGTGAAACCTGTAAGTTTCGCTTAGCGGCAGTTTCGGGCAACACTGGCCATGGACACAGTCATGATCATGGACATGATCATCACCACCACCATCATGACCATCACCATGATGCGGGTGACCCCTATGCCGATGTCGAACAATATCATCAGAAAATTTGGCAAACGCCGTAACCCATTTTCTAGAGGCGTTCCCTGGAACGTCTCACTTCAGGAATAGGGAAACGGAAAACAAATTCCAAATCACCCGTAACCGATAACCAATCATAAAAAATGGAAGAATTTTCTGTTGGCGACAAAGTCAAATTAGTGGAATCTCCCCCTTATATTAAAACAGCAGAACCAATGCCCATGTTGCGTCCGCCCAATGTTGTCAAAGTGGGTGAAGAAGGAACGATTTTAGACCGGCGTCCGGGAAATTATTGGGCAGTTCGATTTAAAAACGGCGCTTTTTTATTAGAAAGCCGCTATTTAGAATCAGTTTCCAGTGAAGAGAGTACTGTTGATTCCAATCAAGAAAGTTCTTCTCATGTGGAAGATAATTGATTTTGTTCTCTTCGCCACCAAGCACGAACTAATTTAATCTGTTCATAGCTATACGCTTCGCCTAAAGTTTCTCGGATGGTTTTTAAGGATTTATCCCCCACAACCGTGATGGTTTCCCAAATCATTGTTTGCTCATCTTTGGGAACAAATTGCTCTAATTTTAGGGGTTGATTCATTTCAATTAACTCAGAAAGATGATTGGTAATTGTCTCCGGTTGTACCCCTCGGGTGGCAGCAATTTCTGCAATGCTATACCCTTGTTGGGCGAGACGCAGGGTTTTCATTTTGGTTTGCGAGGGAACAGGAATCGGTAATCGCGTTTCATGTAAAAAGGCTTGGATTTCGGAAATAAACGCTTCGCCATACTGATTTAATTTATGTTCGGTAACGCCGGATAAATCGGCTAGCAACTCAAGGCTAGTGGGTTTTGCTTTTGCCATTTGTTTGAGGGTGGTATCGGCAAAAATCATGTAGGGGGCAAGATGTTGAGCATCTGCTAACCACTTCCGTTTTTTTCGCAACCGAATGAGCAACTGTTGGCTATCGAGATCCAGATCTTTGTTGCTTCCGCTTTTGTGAGAAGAAGATTTGGGAACAGCAATATAAACCGTTCGTTTTTGACGTAAAATTTCCCAGCTGCGTTGATTTAATTTCAGAATGCGATAGCCGTCTGTGGTTTCTGTCATTAAGCCCTGATGGAGTAAAGAACGCGCTAAGTTTCGCCAGGCTTCTACACTTTGATCTTTGCCAATGCCATAGGTTGATAATAAGTGATGCCCGTTTTGTTCAATTTTTTTGTTCTTAGATCCGCGTAAAATATTAATAATATGGGTCATGCCAAAGCGTTCTCGACAACGGGCAATACAGGATAAAAATTTTTGTGCTTCAATCGTCCAATCTTCAATGGGTTTTGGATTTAAACAGTTATCGCAGTTGCCGCAATTGCCAGAAAATTGTTCACCAAAATAATTCAGTTGAATCGTGCGCCGACAATCCGTTCCTTCGGCATAATCAATCATTTTCCGCAGTTGTTGTCGCGCTAACCGTTGCGATTTTTCATCTTCTTTTTGGGAAATTAAATACTCAATGGTGCGGATATCTTTCGAACCAAATAAAAGCAAACATTGCGCCGGTTCATTATCTCTGCCTGCCCGTCCCGCTTCTTGGTAATAATTTTCTAAATTTCGGGGTAAGTCATAATGCACCACAAAGCGAATATCGGGTTTATCAATGCCCATGCCAAAAGCAATAGTGGCAACCATCACTTGGATATCATCTCTTAAGAAACGCGTTTGATAATCGCTGCGATTGTTATCACTCATTCCCGCATGATACGGCAGTGCCGAAATGCCATCTTTTCTAAGACGAAATGCCACTTCTTCCACGCGACGGCGGCTTAAACAGTAAATAATGCCCGACCCATTTTGATGACGAATAAATTTAAATAATTGATTATAATGTTGTCGCTGTTTGGGCTGGACTTCGTAATATAAATTCGGGCGATTAAAACTGGTAATTTGTATTTTTGGCTGTTTTAGTGTAAGCTGATGAATGATATCATTTCGGACACGTTCTGTGGCAGTTGCCGTCAGCGCGATCATCGGTACTGCGGGAAAATGAGACCGCAAGCTCTGTAACTGCCGGTATTCGGGGCGAAAGTCATGTCCCCATTCTGAAATGCAATGGGCTTCATCAATCGCAAAAAGGGATAACCCCTGTTTATTTTGAACCGACTGCAGAAATTTTTTGCAAGACGGGCTAACTAATTTTTCCGGGGCAAGGTAAAGAAGCGAAATATGCCCCTGCAAGATGGAAAGGCGGCGCGATCGCGCTTCTTGGGCTGTTAAACTGCTATTGAGGAAGGTAGCAGCAATGCCATTATTTTGCAAACTTTCCACCTGATCCTGCATCAACGCAATTAACGGCGACACGACAACTGCTAAACCCGGTTTCAATAAAGCGGGCAGTTGATAACATAAGGATTTTCCCCCACCGGTGGGCATTACAGCCAGAACATCTTGTTGGTTTAAAACCGCATTAATAATCTCTCTTTGTCCAGGGCGAAAGTTATCGTAGCCAAAGTATTGTTTTAATGCAGTTTCTAACTCAGACATGATGAAAACAGAAAATGGGTTGGATCATGAAAATGGACAATGTCGCTGCAATGAATCACTTTATATTGATTTTAGGTTGTTGATGGATTCGCGCTTAGTGTTAGGCAAACCATAATAGCAGAGGTGTACATTTAAGTTATAAAAATAGCCGTGGATTGTTTCAAGGGTTATTGTTTGGGCTGAGGTGAAAGCTGAGAGATAATCAAAACAACAAAACACATAAATCAAACAAGAGACGGCATGAACTACTGGTTAATTAAATCGGAACCCAGCGATTATAGTATTGATGATTTAGCACAGGAGAAAACCGCCATTTGGGATGGGGTACGCAACTATCAAGCCCGTAACTTTCTCCGGGAGATGCAACCGGAAGATATTGCATTTTTCTATCACTCTAACGTTAAGCCTCCCGGCATTGTTGGCTTAGCCCGGATTATTGAAAATCAAATTGCTGATCCCACTCAATTTGATCCGCAAAGCCCATATTATGACCCAAAAGCCACTCCAGAAAAACCGCGTTGGCAAACCGTCAAAGTCGAATTTATCGAGAAATTCACCCAAGCCATTTCTTTACCCCAACTCAAAGAAATGTTTACTGCCGAGGAATTAGCCGTGGTGAAGAAAGGAAATCGTCTCTCAGTGATGCCAGTTGATCAACAAGCAGCGCAACATCTTCTAAACTGCCGCAACTGCTAATTCTTACTCCTTATCTTTAGCTGACGCCATATTCGTGGCTGATGTTAAGATAATCTATATCCCCCCGGGGGGTATCTGAGCGCTATGATATATTAAAAATAGTAAAGATAAGTTAAGAAGATTAAACCCTTGTTTAAAAGTTCCTGGTCACCTCCATCAATTTCAGAAATTAACGAACGTTTCCCGATTTACCTTAGGGCAATTTTTCTGAAGCAAAAACATTGGCTCGTTTTTGGTGCTTCCGGCTTTCTCGTTTCCATTCCCGTATTTGCCCAAGCCCCAATGGTACGAGAATTGCCTTGGGTTAGTTTAATCTTAACGCTCGGTTGGGTAATGTGGGGTTGGGCTTGGTTTCAACGACCGAAAACAGCCCTCTGGGGAGATTTGCTTTTAGGGTTTAGTTGGAGTTGGCTGGCCGGATCAATTTATTGGGGATGGTTTCGTTGGGAACCGATTGTCCATCTTCCCATCGAAGCAATTGGTTTACCCTTTGCCTTTTTTGCTTTAGCTAGAGGATGGGGACAAGTGGGCAACTTATTCTACTTAGGGTCATTATTAGGAACCGCCTTAACCGATGTGTATTTTTATCTGACAGGTTTAATGCCCCATTGGCGAGAACTGATGCGAGTTGACCCGGCTTTGTATAAACCGATTTTCCAAGATGCGTTGGTACAGATGCAAAGCCCTTGGAGTGCACTTTGTGCTGTAATTATTGTTACACTCCTCTCTGGAATGGGGATTTTCGCCATTAAACGCAATACACTTCCTTGGTGGGCGTTTAGCGGTGCTGTTCTCAGTACCCTTTTGGTAGATGGATTATTTTGGGTAGCAGCAACCATGGCTTAAGATTACGCCTAATCAAGAATGCAGCTGGAGCACACCACCCCTCAGGGAGGGCTCAGTCGTGGTATAATTTAACAAACTCTGCATGGGAAGTCATTCCCTGAAACAAGCTAAGTTGAAAGAATTCCTTTTCCATGGTGTTTGAACTGCCGTGAGGATAGGCTAGATGGATTGCCTAGCTAGAAAACTAAAAATGCATTGACTTGGAGGCATTTCACTAGCTAGGAAACCTCGATTGAATCTTTGATTTAAGGGAGGTAGTTCATCATGGCAATCAGCAACTTGCTATAAGGGTTCTAGTACTCTGTCTTACTGCCAACTCAGAATTTTTTCGCTAAATGGTTGTGAATGTTCACATATCTTCTTGTTTAACCTCGTCGACCCACACCTCAACTCACTCTCAACTTGAAAACGTTATCGTGCGTCAAGCCCAAACTAAGGATCTTGGGGAAGTTGCAGAACTTTTAACTCGTAGCTTTCATTCATGTCAGGGTTGGGGGATGTTAATGTATCCCTTCCTCAAGCTTGGAATTTATGAAGATATTCGGAGTCGTCTCTGTAGCGATCGCGCGTACTATGCTTGTCTTGTGGCAACAGCATCAGGGGGGAAAATTGTGGGGACAGTGGAACTGGCTTTAAGTTCCCCCGAAGGTTGGGTTCCCAAACAATATCAATCTACCTATATTTCCAATTTAGCGGTCAGTCACGGTTACCGCCGGCGAGGCATTGCGCAACGTCTCTTACACAGCTGTGAACAACTGACTGTCCAATGGGGATTCCAAAATATCTATCTTCATGTCTTAGATAATAATCAGCAAGCAAAAAAGCTATATGAACAATCAGGCTATCGCTTGTGTCGAGAGGAACCCAATTTAATGGCTTGGTTCTTTAATCAACCGAAACGATTACTTTTAGGAAAATCTGTTATTTCAATTTAAAGTTCTGGCAACCTGGAAGTTCCAGAGAGGTTCCCAGAACAATTAATCAGGGGCTATAGCAAGCGAGTTTGTTTCCTCTCTAGAAAGCCCCTATTGGCTCAATCGCGGTTAGACATTAATGGCTTCATCTATAGGCAGATCATGTTCCTCTTGGCGCACCCGTTCTAATTTTGCCCCAAGTTGTCGCAATTTATCTTCCAAATTATCGTAGCCGCGATCGAGATGATGTAACCCTTGGATCGTCGTTACCCCTTTGGCTGCTAAACCTGCCACCACTAAGGCTGCCGAAGCCCGTAAATCGGTTGCTGCCACCGGCGCCCCCGTCAGCATCGAAACCCCGCGAATAATCGCTTGTTGACCTTTGAGACGAATATCAGCACCCATTCGTTTAAATTCAGCAACGTGACGCAGCCGATTTTCAAACACAGTTTCTGTAATGACGCTATCGCCTTCACTGAGAGCGAGCAACGCCATAAATTGTGCCTGCATATCGGTGGGGAATCCAGGATAGGGAAGGGTTTCAAGATCGATTCCTCGAAGAGAACTGGGAATCACCCGCAAGCAGTTTGGGGCATCTGTTGCAAGGTTTAATCCCATTGCCCGCAATTTGGCAATGACAGGGGTTAAATGCTCGGAAATCACAGGTGATAACGAAATTTCTGACTGGGTAATTGCCCCGGCTACTAAAAAGGTTCCCGCTTCAATGCGGTCGGGGATAATGGAATAATCAACCCCATGTAGGGATTTCACCCCAGAAATAGTAATGGTATTGGTGCCTGCCCCTTGAATTTTTGCTCCCATGGCAATGCAGAAATTAGCGAGATCCACTACTTCTGGTTCACGAGCAGCATTTTCAATACGGGTTTCTCCTTCTGCTAGCGTTGCTGCCATCAAAATGGTTTCTGTGGCACCGACACTAGGGTAATCAAGGTAAATATCGCTTCCCTGTAACCGGTTGCGACTCCCTGGGATATCGGCATAAACAATCCCATGTTCAATGCGGACTTGTGCCCCCATTGCTTCTAACCCTCGCACATGGAGATCCACAGGCCGGGCGCCAATGGCACATCCCCCAGGTAAAGGAACTCGCGCCACACCTAAACGGCTTAACAAGGGACCAATGACAAAAAAACTGGCTCGTAAACGGGAAACTAACTCATAAGGCGGTTTTGAGGTGGTTATATCTTGAGCGTTAATATCTAAAATATGTCCCTGGCGGTTTAGTTTTAAGCCCAGACTAGATAAAACATCCCCCATGTGATTGATATCTACTAAAGCGGGAATATTTCGCAACCGACATTCATCGGCACAAAGAAGGGTTCCTGCCATGATGGCAAGGGCAGAATTTTTGGCGCCGCTAATGGTCACATGTCCCTGTAATTGGGTTTCTCCCCAAACTTTAAGGACAGAAGGAACTTGGGTATTCGTTGGTAAATTAATGGGTCTATCCTCCAAAACAACACACCACTTCCGAAAAACAATGATTTGAAAATTTGTTCTGATTGTATCGGATTAAGGGAACTCACTTGTAATAAATTGTACTTTTGATCGTTGATTTTAAGCAGTCACCCAAGTGGATTGGGACATTCGTGTTGATGTTCCAAGGAGTTCATTCAGTGAAAAAGGGGTCGAAACCCCTCTCTAATTGATTGAAAATTGATTGATTCTCAATTCTAAAATTGCCTAAGTACCGACGGCTTCTTTGGCAGCATACATTACTTCTGGACTAATGTTTTCAATGCCTTGTTCTCGTGCGTATTTTTCGGTATTGCGCTTCACTTTCCCTCGGACAAAGCCAGGTACTTTATTTAATTCGGCTAAGCCGTCTTTTGTCCAATTGAGTTCTGAATCGGCAGAAACCGTTTTGGTAATCACTTCTTTGGTATCGTGGCCGCCAAAAATTTCCAGCAAGTGATCTTCCATGCCTAGGGTGAAAGAATTATACACTAAATCCACCACTTGGTTAGCTCCTTCATAGCCTAAGAAGGGACGGTAGCCCACCGGGAAGTCTTGGATGTGAATTGGGGCGGCAATGACCCCACAGGGGATGTTAATCCGTTTCCCCACGTGGCGTTCCATTTGGGTGCCAAAAATTGCTGCTGGTTCCAAGCGCGCGATCGCGTCCCCAATGGCCCCATTATCCTCACTGATCAAGACTTCATCACAATAATCTTGCACTTGTTCTCTAAACCAATCTCCATCGTAGCTGCAGTAAGTGCCGGCTAAAACTACTCTAATCCCCATTTCTTTGGCTAAAATTTTCGTCATGGCAACGGCATGGGTATTATCGCCAAAGACGACTGCTTTTTTCCCAGTTAAATTTTGGCAATCAATGGAACGAGAGAACCAAGCAGCCTGAGACACAAAGCGCGTCTGATGATCAATATAGTCTTCATAATCCACATTGGCACCTTGGTCGTTAAGCACCTTTTGAATGCGGCGAATGCAACGAGCCGTTTCCACAATGCCCATGGGCGTTACTTCTACAGCAGGCATGCCAAACGTTTCTTCTAAATATTGGGCGGCCATTGGTCCCACTTCCCGATAAGGCACTAGATTCAACCAGGCTTGAGGAAGGGTTTTTAACTCATGAACCGATGCCCCATGGGGAATTACTTGGTTGATTTCAATGCCGAGATCCGCCATTAAGCGTTTCAATTCTGTCAGATCATGTTGATTATGGAAACCAAGGGTGGTTGGTCCAATAATATTTACGGATGGCTTTTCTGTCTTTCCGTCTGGAATTTCACCATTTTTCTGGGCTTTATTCAAGTAGAACGTCACGACCTGGGCTAGGGTTTTATCCGCAGCTTGCAATTCATTGACGCGATAGTGGTTAACATCAGCAAGCATGACATCCCCTTGACTATCCAGTTGGGCACGTTGCACAAAATTTTCTAAATCTTCTTGCAAAATGCTGGAAGTGCAAGTGGGGGTCAGGATCGTTAAATCAGGGTGAATTTCTGAATCTTTCCGGGTGATATTATCAACCACTTTCTCCTGTGAGCCTCTGGCTAATACGTTACGATCCACAACGCTAGTCGTAACCGGTGTAAAATTGCGATCGCGCTCTAACATGGAACGCATGACATTAAAGTAATCATCGCCTAAGGGGGCATGCATAATGGCATGAACATTTTTAAACGAGCTCGCAATGCGAAGTGTCCCAATATGAGCCGGCCCCGCGTACATCCAGTAAGCAAGTTTCATAAATTATCTTCTTTCTTTCGCTCAACAGTTAAATTGCATTGTCTCAGATTTCTCTTTGAATCTTTTGAGTTTCCGGTCTAACCCAAAGCGCTTGTTTGCCTTGACTGGCCTTGCTTTTGTCCCTTTTCTCCTCAAATGGGGCAACATAATTTTTGTTTTATCTATAGGATTCTTAAACTCTTTAAACAATTGATCATGAGTTGTTTAAGAATTGCTATTTTAGGGCTTTACCGCATTCGTTTCCGGATTATTATTGACCAACGGTCAGAGCAGGCATCTTGCTTCTGCTATCTTTGGGAATTCATCAAAGAACAAATCGGGGATCTCCCCTGGCACTTTGATCCCGATTCGATGTAGTATGATCCAAAAGCAAAATAATCTAAGTTTATCAACCCGATTAACGTTATGGTAAAGGCCGTTAACGAACAAAATTTTTCCCAAGAAGTCCTTGATTCATCCCAACCCACTTTAGTTCATTTCTGGGCTCCTTGGTGTGGTTTATGCCATTTAATTATGCCTACCCTGACAACATTTCAAAATAGTTGGGGTCAAAAAATCAAGTTGGTAAGTGTTAATGCTGATGAAAATTTTATGCTAGCAAATACTTATCGTCTCAAAAATTTACCAACGCTAATTTTATTTAATCACGGCAAGGTGGTTTCTCGTTTAGAAAAATTAGAAGGGCGCGATGAACTCTATCGCACCCTAGAAACACTAATGAGTCATTCTCTTCCTAATTCAGCTTAGAGTTGTTCACAGGCGAGGTTTCTGTGGTAGAGGCGTGATGGTTTTTGAAAAAGTCTTGTTGGGCTTTTTCCGGCAATTTTCCAGTGTTCAGCCACTCTTGCAGTTCATCTGGCGCTTTGACCTGAGATAATTTTTCGGTTAAGTTGCTCCCATCCAAGACCTCTGCTTCCAAAAGACTTTGGGCCGTTTCTTCTAATAAATCCCGATTTTCGCGAAGGATATATTGCGCCATGGCATGGGCTCCTTCAACGATATTTTTCACTTCTTCGTCAATCGCTTCGGTAACTTGGGGACCAACCGAACGGCGAGGACTGCCTAAGCCGGGAATATACTGCTGTTGGGGTTTTTCAAAGGCAATGGGACCGAGGCGATCGCTCATGCCGTAGAGAGTAACACACCGTTCCGCAATATCGGTAGCTTTCTGAATGTCATCACTTGCCCCAGTAGAGACTTTCCCGAAGACGACTTCTTCAGCAGAGCGTCCGGCTAACATAATGGCAATGCGGCCTCGAATTTCGTCTTCCGCGACCAGAAACCGGTCTTCTTCGGGAAGTTGCAGGGTATAGCCCAAGGCGCCAGCTCCACGAGGGACAATGGAAATTTTCTCAACTCGACCTGCCCCAGGCATTAAGGCACCGACCATGGCATGACCGACTTCGTGATAAGCCACGGTGGTTTTTTCATCTTCTTGCAGGACGCGGGATTTCTTTTCAAGTCCAGCAATTACCCGTTCCAGGGCTTCATCAAAGTCATCCATAGTCACATATTCGTGATTATTGCGGGCTGCCAGCAGGGCGGCTTCATTCACTAAGTTTGCCAAATCAGCCCCGGCAAAGCCAGGGGTGCGCGCCGCAATAACGGATAAGTCCACATCTTCAGCCAGTTTAATGTCGGGAACGTGAACTTCTAGAATGTCCTTGCGTCCTTTTTTATCGGGGCGGTCAACGCCAACTTGCCGGTCAAAGCGTCCGGGACGTTGCAGGGCAGGATCCAGAACTTCCGGACGGTTGGTCGCAGCTAAAACAATGACCCCTTGGTTAGCATCAAAGCCATCCATTTCATTCAGCAACTGATTGAGGGTTTGTTCTTGTTCGTCGTTGCCGCCGCTGCCTGTCATGGCACCGTTGCCGCCGCGGGATTTGCCTAAAGCATCCAGTTCGTCAATAAAGATAATACAGGGGGCTTGTTGTTGCGCTTGTTGGAATAGATCGCGCACGCGGGAAGCACCAACGCCAACAAACATTTCGATAAATTCGGAACCGGAAATGCTAAAGAACGGAACATTGGCTTCTCCGGCTACCGCTTTGGCAAGGAGGGTTTTACCAGTACCAGGGGGACCCACTAACAAGACGCCTTTGGGAATTTTGGCGCCCAGTCTGCTGTATTTTGTGGCATTTTTGAGATAGTCCACCACTTCTTTTAATTCTTCTTTGGCTTCATCGACGCCAGCAATGTCACGAAAGGTAAAACCGGTATCGCCTTCGGAATAAATGCGAGCTTTACTCCGTCCCACTGACATGACAGGGTTGCTGGCACCGCCTTGGGCGCGAGTAAAGAGGAAGTAAGCAATCCCAAAGAACAACAGTGGGGGCACAATCCAACTCAATGCGCCGATTAACCAACCCGCTTCGCCGCCTGCCGGGGCACCGCTATATTCAACATTATATTTTTCCAGGGTTTCGGTTAAATCGCGATCGCTGGGGACAGCAAAGGTTTCTCGAACCAACGGGGCATTAGGTTCTTCTACGGCTTCTGGCTTGAGCTTATATTCAATGCGTTCGGGACCAATTGTGACTTGTTCAACTTGATTGCTTTTTACTTGCTCAAGAAATTGGCTGTAGGATACTTCTTTTCCTTCTGTATTGGGGAAAAGACTTGCAACGAGAAGCCCTAGGGCAAGAATGGGAAATAACCAACCGACATTAAAGCCTGATTTATCTTTTTTATTGTTATTTTGAGAATTACGATTATTTTTGGGAGTTTCTGTAGCCATGCTTTTTATATAATCCACATTCAACACCTGAAAAGGATTGCTTTTAGCGTCCACTAATCCCTTTCTGCGTTATTTTCTATCTTCTCCCTATCAGTGGGGATTGATCAGCTATCTTGAGTTAGAAATGTTATTTGGGGATCATTTTTATAATTGCGCAGGCTAGATGTTTGCTCAAAGAGGTCAGTAGGAACCTCAGAGCTGATGCCATTTTTTTCATTATAGCTCAAATTTTGGTTTTCTTGGAAAATTATTAGGGGTTGACTTCCTTAACTGACCAGTTTTCCGCTTCATCTAACCAGTACAGGTAACGATTTTGGGGATTGCCTTTCAGTAGCAAATAATCCACTTGTTGGGGACAAAACAGCAACACAACAAATGTTTCTGGCGGTTTCTTCTGAGAGGGAACGGGATGGGTAAAGGCATCTTCTCCTTGACTCCGTTCGGTTTTGGGATGGGGCCAAACAAATTGTAAAC
>JBDGQV010000029.1:0-25137 GCA_042218725.1 Halothece sp.
TCAATGAGTTTGTATCATAAAAAGAGAAGATCAATCTTTACCTTTAAAGACAACTGTTCAATCTTATATGCAAACGTTAGCATTTCCGAAACAAACAACTGAAACCATTACAACCCAAGCGCTATTTTTAGGGGAAGCCATTGACTGTCGTTCCATTGAAAATAACTATGACTGTATTGCAACTTTACCCTCGGTGGTGAAAGTTAGCGAGACAGGAATTGCGGTTCTCTTTCACTATGGCGTTGTCGTTTTATTTGGTTTAAGTCAAGAAGAAGAAGACAATTTTCTGAAAGAATTATCGAAATATGTCAGTGAACCGTTTTCCAATCCAGAAATGGAAGCGGTGGAAATTCAACTCAATCCTGAAAAAAGTGAACGGGTTAAAAATGGCGTTCTTTGTCTTAAAAAATACAGTGTCGAACACTTACAAATTGTTGCTGATGTTTTAGCAAAAACAGTTGTTTTAGCTCATTATGAAACAAAACTCGCTTCAGTTTTTGATAAAGTTGAACCCTTTACAGCGAGTTTGCAAAAAAACTATCGACTTACCCAACCCGGAGAAGAATTGCTCCACGAATTAGGCAGTACCTTTCTGTTTCAATATAAGATGGTAGCGAGGGTAGAAATTATTGATAAACCGGAATTGTTATGGGAAGTTCCGGAATTGGATAATCTGTATTCTCGCCTCGAAGATGAATATGAAATTCGGGAACGTCATATGGCGTTGGAGAGAAAATTGGATTTAATTTCTCGTACTTCCCAAACGGTACTCGAACTGATGCAACATCGCACCAGTTTACGGGCAGAATGGTATATCGTCATTTTAATTATTGTGGAAATTATTTTGTCGGTTTATGAGCTATTTATCCAAAGATTCATTTAAATTTAGGAATTGATTCATTAGGTAATTTTCTGAATGCGTGTAATCGTCATCGGCGGTGGGGCAGCTGGTTTTTTTGCCGCCATTGCTTGTGCCAGTGTCTCTCCAGAAACAGAAGTCATCTTGTTAGAGGCGGGGCGTCAACCTTTAACCAAAGTGCGTATTTCCGGCGGCGGCCGATGCAATGTTACCCATCACTGTTTTGATCCGGCACTACTCGTCCAAGCCTATCCTCGTGGGGGAAAAGCCCTGCGAGGCGCATTTACACGCTTCCAACCCCAAGATACGGTCAATTGGTTTGAACAACGAGGCGTTTCCCTAAAAACAGAAGCTGATGGGCGCATCTTTCCGGTTACGGATAACTCCCAAACCATTATTAATTGTTTATTGCAGGAAGCAAACAGCCATGGCGTTCATTTGAAAACGGGGGCAAGAGTAGAATGGGTCGGTTATGACAATAATCAGTTTGTTGTTGATTTGAAAGGCGGTGAGTCTCTAAACAGCGATCGCGTTCTTTTAGCAACCGGCAGCCAGCGACGTCCTTATCAATGGCTAAGCCAGTTCGGTCATAATATTATTCCTCTGGTTCCCTCTCTATTTACCTTTAATATTCAAGATGAACGCATTCAAAATTTAGCAGGGGTTACAGTTAACCAAGCTGAGATTCAATTAGACACCAAAGGCAAGCAGAAATATCGACAAACCGGCGATGTTCTCATCACTCATTGGGGATTAAGCGGCCCAGCAGTTTTGAAATTATCAGCGTTTGCTGCCAGAATCCTCCATGATCATAGCTATCAAATGGGATTATTCATTAACTGGCTTCCTTCCCAAAATATGGAAACCGTGAAAGAACAATTATTGGCCCAAAAAAACCAGACCCCCCGTCGGCAAATTATGAATCATTCCCCAGTGTCAATTCCGAAGCGCCTTTGGCAAAGTTTAGCAACTGTTGCCGGTGTCTCCTCCACGCAACGCTGGGCAGAAATCTCGAAAAAGCAAATGAAAACATTGGCCAAGGAATTAGTTCAAGGCAAGTTTCAAATTGAAGGAAAAAGTACATTTAAAGACGAATTTGTGACTTGTGGTGGGGTAGACTTAAAAGAGATTAATTTTCAAACCATGGAAAGTAAATTAGTCCCAGGGCTTTACTTTGCTGGCGAAATTTTAGATATTGATGGTATCACCGGTGGGTTTAATTTCCAAAATGCTTGGACAACCGGCTGGTTAGCAGGACAGGCCATGGGAACATAGGTGACAACAGAAATGAAGTTTAGTGATATTGTCAACAAACTGGAAAAGATTACACCAGTAACGGTTAACCAAATTAATAATCCCGAGATTGCCAAAGTCGCTGGCATTGAAGAGGCAACGGTTAATACGCTTAGTTATATTGAAGGGGCAAAATTTGCGGCCTACCTTGATCAGACCACTGCCAGTGCCCTAATTCTACCGCAAGATGAAGCATTGCAAGCCCAAGCCACTGCTAGAGGCATTCCCTGGATAGCGAGTGAAGTTCCCCGACTGTTGTTTGCTGCTGCGATAAACTTGTTTTATCGTCCCTTTCAACCCAGTCCTGATATTCACCCCACTGCCGTCATTGATCCTTCCGTGGTAATTGAAGAAAATGTTTATATTGGTCCTCATGTGGTGATTTATCCCAATGTCACCATTAGCAGCGGGGTTTGTATTTATGGCAATGTGGTCATTTATCCCGAGGTGGTGATTGCCGATCGCGCGGTGTTGCATGCTAACGCAACGATTCAGGAACGCACTCACATTGGGAAGGATTGTATGATTCATAGCGGTGCTGTTATTGGCGGTGAAGGCTTTGGCTTTGTTCCCACTGCCCAGGGATGGTATAAGATGCAGCAATCCGGCTGTGTGGTGTTAGAAGAGGGGGTAGAGGTTGGTTGTAATAGCACCATTGATCGGCCTTCGGTGGGAGAAACGCGCGTGGGGCGCAATACGAAATTGGATAATGCGGTTCATATTGGACACGGTTGCCGCATTGGCGAAAATTGTGCCTTTGCCGGACAGGTGGCGCTTGCCGGAGGAGTGAAAGTGGGCAACAATGTTTTATTGGGCGGACAAACGGGCGTTGCCAACAATGTTGTTATTGGCGACGGCGCGCGATCCACGGCTCAATCCGGAGTGACTCGCAATGTTAAACCCGGAGAAATTGTTTCCGGTTCTCCTGCGGTGTCTAATGCCATTTATCTGCGATCCAGTGCCATTTATAAACGGCTTCCCGAAATGTATCAAGCGTTCCGACGTCTGATGAAGCAAGAGAAGAAAAAGTCGTCATAGCCAGTCATTGGTTATTAGTCATTGGTCATTGGTTTTTCTTCATTTATCTGAAATCGATCCATTCATGCTACACATGAGAAATCCCTTCCCTTTGTCTCCTTGTCCCCGACTTTCCCCGAGCAATCTGTGGCAAACATTGATCCATTTGATATTACCATCTGTAGTCAGCTTTGAGATCCTTCCTCGTCCATCGTTAATTGGGTCTCGATTTCATCTAATGTAATGAGTTCCGTTTTGGGGTAATAAAATGAAAGAATCTCTTGGGCAGACCAACCCTGTTTGGCGAGATGCCTAGCCCCCATTTGGCTGAGTCCAACGCCATGTCCAAATCCGCCGCCGACAAATTGATACCCGGTTAGCTTGTCTTCCTCGTTCCGAACCGGTTTTAGGTAAAATAGCGTGCTGCGGGGCGGTTCAAAGGCACTACGGACTTCGGTTTTCTCTAGGGTGATGATGCCTTGATCGGTTTCGATTTCCATTTTTAAAATCCGGCCAGAGCGCGATCGCGAAACGACTTGCATGCCTTGAATTTCGCTTACTTCCTCTGCTTTGTCATGATTAATGCGCTTGAGATATTTCTGTAAGTCTTTGGTTAATGCCTCTAATTCGCTTTTTCGTTCCCAGCGAAATGCTTGCGTTCCGGTTTCATTAAAGCCCTGTTTTTGGTCAATAAAGGCGCGAAAATTTTGTTCATTACTCAAAGGACGTTTGGCTAAATTCCAGATCCCCTTGGTGGAATCAATAACTGGCCGTAAGTAAGGACGTTGACTGCCATCCCAAATATCGCTGAATTTTGCCGTTACACCGCCGCTGGTGGAGGAATAAACGGCATCCACCAGCTTCCCTTGATAACTTAGCACCTGTTTGGTCGTTTCTTGAATGGCGCGATCGCTGCGGGGATTAGTTTTGCTTAATCCCCAATACACCTGACAATGGGTATTGGCACAAATTTCATAATTATCTGCCCTAAACCGATGAAGATTGCGCAGAGCATAAGTCCGGGCAATGATGGCTTGGGCTTTGACCGCTTCAAGAGGGGCATTGGGGCCAATTTCATGGGGAACCACGCCTCGCAAATAGCTGGCAATGGGTACAATATTGACCAGGGTATAATTGCCGTAAGAATTGGGTTGTAGCCGTAAATCTCCCGGATAAAGACGGCGCGGGGCCTCATTGGTATCCACATAAATCTCTTCGGTTTGGTGGCTAATTTCCATGTTTTCCGGACTATAGCGTTTACCGTCTACCGTAAAAGAGACGTCGACAACTTTCTCTAAAACCTCAGTTTCCAGATACGGGGTTTGGTAACCATTATCTTCTAAACTGGCCAACAAAAACCGTCGCAATAAAGGAGTGTTATAGACTTCCGGTTTCGCCCAAACTTGCCAACGCCCCGGTTGTGTGATTTCCACAATCAAGCCCCGTTTTTCCCAAGTTTCGGCACTATTTTCTGCCGTTTCAAAGGTAGCGTGATCGCTTAAGACTACTCGTTCTTTGACTTTTGGCTGAGACAACGGTACAGTTTGAATCTCTAACTGGAGACGCTGAGTTTTCAGGGTTTTAGACTCCCCATCCTGTTGAAATTCCAGTTTGAGGGGCGTCTGATTGGGACTCGCGATCGTCATTTTATCGCTGAGTTCTTCCCCAAACCGTTGCACAATTCCCACTTCAATGGGGAAGGGCTCACTTTTTGCAACCGGCGCAAATAGGGTAAATGCAGTCAGCAATC
This sequence comes from Halothece sp., assembly GCA_042218725.1. GTDB lineage: Bacteria > Cyanobacteriota > Cyanobacteriia > Cyanobacteriales > Rubidibacteraceae > Halothece. The sequence continues at coordinate 4,920 of JBDGQV010000029.1, forward strand.
CCACCACTGAGGCACTTAAGCGACTGCCAAACCGAATTGTCTGCTTCATCATTATTAATTACTCACACTCGCTTTGCGGTTCATCATATTTTCTCCGTTGAGCATCCGTTTGGCCGCATCCAACAAGACTTCTTCTAAATAGGGCTTGGTGAAATAGCCTTTTGCCCCCAACCGATTGGCCATTTGTCGATGACGTTCGGCACCGCGGGAGGTAAGCATTCCCACTGGCAACTCAGCAAATCGTTCTTCCTCTTTCACCCGAGATAATAGTTCCAATCCATCCATTCTTGGCATTTCAATATCACAGAACATCATATCGCAAGCTAACCCGGAACGGAGTTTTTCCCAGGCTTCTTTGCCGTCGCGAGCTTGTTCCACCCGATATCCCGCTTTCGAGAAGGTTTGAGAGAGTAATTCCCGCACGGTAATGGAGTCATCCACAATTAACACCATCGGTTCTGCTTCTCCCTGTTCTTGTTCGGCCGCCTTTTCTTGTTGCGCCAGCATGGAGTTCATGACATCTTTACGGATCCGTCCATAGAACAGGTCAATGAGTTCCAAGACATCGGCAATCATCATGACGCTTCCATCAGAGGTAACCGTTGCTCCGGCGACACCCACAGGCTTGGGAATGGGGCCAGACAGCTGTTTAATTACGATTTCTTGCTGTCCTAAGACCTGATCCACTTGGACGGCAATTAAATTTCCGGTACTGCGCAACACCACCACCGAAATTTCGTCATTTTCCGATTGGGCGGCATAGACATCGCTGCGGGTTAAGGTACGGTTATAGGAGAGCAGTTCTGATAAGTTCTTAAACGGAAGTAGGGTAGAACTTTTCTGCCAGCGCACAAAGCGTTCCCCTTGCTGATTGACCTTAATATTCTCTTTGCTGGTTTCAAACTTGTCTTCCACCCCATCCATAGGAAAGGCAATATTCGATTGGCCTAGTTTACAACACAGGGCAGTGGTAATACTGAGGGTTAGGGGCAATCCAATGGTAAATGTGGTTCCTTTGCCGAGGGTGGAATCAATATTGATACTGCCTCGCAGTTTACTCAAGGAAGAACGCACCACATCCATGCCGACACCGCGGCCGGCAAAGTCGTCTGCTTTTTCTTTGGTACTGAAGCCGGGATGGAAAATGAAGTCAAAGATGTCAATATCGGGTAAATTATTGGCTTCAACTTGAGACACTAAGCCTTTTTCCACGGCTTTGCGCCGAATCCGCACCGGGTCAAGTCCAGCCCCATCATCGGAAAGGGAAATAATGGTTTGATTGCCTTGGTGATGCGCTTCTACCTTAATGGTGCCTGTCTCTGGCTTACCAGCCGCTTTTCGTTCCTCTGGCGACTCAATCCCATGAGTAATGGCATTATTAACCAAGTGGGTCATGGGATCATAGAGTTGCTCCAGGATCATCTTATCCACTAAGGTGTCTTCCCCTTCCACCTCAAGTTTGGCTTTTTTGTTTAATTTCAAAGAAATTTCACGCACTGCCCGAGGAAGCCGGTCAGCCACTTGTGAGAAACTAACCATGCGCGCGGCGGTAAACCCTTCTTGCAGCTGCGTGGTAACCTGACGGAAAATTCGGGCTTCTTGCTCAACGCCATCCACTAAAAATTCTAAGTCGGAAGTGGACTCTCGCACCCGTACAATTAACTCCATCATTTCTTGGGAAAGCTGGTGGAAGCCGCTAAAGCTATCCATTTCTAAGGGGTCATATTCTTCTCGATGATTGCGACTGGAACCGGAATCGGTTTCTTTATTGGTGGGAGAGCCATTGCCCCCTTCCCCATTTCCCTGTATTGTCTGATAAGCACTGCGGGAAGACTTGCTTGCGAGTAAGGAGTTTTCTAACAAAGACCGTTCATAAAGGTCTTGCATTCGTACCCCTAAATCATTCAAGTTTTGTACCTGTTCCAGTAGGTTGTCTAAGAATTGCCGCAACCGCTCTTGATCTTGTTCCAGGCTATTGCGGTTAACCACCAGTTCCCCAATTAAGTTATTGAGGTTATCCATTAAGCGCACCGGGACTTTCACCGTTTGCTCAAATAAGGCGGTTCCCCCTCTTCCAGTATTCGCAGGGGCGGGTGTTGCTTCTACTTTTTCTTGTTGCTGGTTAGCAACACTAGAAACCGCTTTTTCTTCTTCAGTGGAGACAGTGGGTGCTTGTTCAATATAGGCTTCTAGAGAGGCAAAATCGACATTGCTGGTTAATTCCATGGGCGCCGGTGCATCAATGAGCGCCTCTAGGTTCTCCATGAGTTCGTAGTATTGGAGATGGCTTTGCCCCCTCTGAGTTGCTGTTTGTTGGGAAATTTCTTCGATAACGGTTTCGTCTTCCCGTTCTTCGGCTTGGAAGGATTGGTTTTCTTGAGTTCCCTGAATGAAGGTTTCTTCCCCTTCGTTGGCAAAAATGGATTCTAAATCTTCTAAGGGCTCAAAAGTTTGTTCTGACCAGGAAAGGGCTTCTTCGTCGACTTCTTCTGCTGGGAAGGAGGGATCAAAGTCATCTTCAGTTTCGTTTGGCGACTCTTTGAGAGCGGAGAGAAAATCATCCAATTCTTCTTGTTGTTCAGTTTCGCGACTCTCTTCTAACGAGTCTAAGCTTGTAAAAAGTTCTTCCCACTCATCATCATCATTATTATTTTGGCTTTCATCTTGGATGATGGTTTCTAGTTCAATCTCCTGTTGGTTTGAGGCTGATTCCTCGGTTTGGGAAGCAAGATTTTCCTCTGATGATTCTTCTCCAAATAAGTCTTTTAAAAGATCATCTTCGTTGCCTTCTTCTTCGCTATTTTCGGTTAACCATTGTTCCAGATCTTGTTCTGAAGCATCATCTTCAATTGCTGTTTCTTGTTCATGCCACCAATTGGCATTATCTTCGGTTCGGGGATCTTGTGAATCCCATAACTCCAAATGCTCATCAGAATGATCAATTTGAGGGGACTCATTGAGTTCGATGTCTGCTTCCTGCCATAAATCCCCTTCTATGTCTAAACTTTCTAGTAAGTCTTCTTCTTGCCCGCTACGGTTGCTGGCTTCTGGAATGCTGTCAAGATCAGCAACGGTTGCTTTTTCATCTAATTCTTGTTCTCCCTTGTCTTGACTGGCGTCGTCTCTGGTTAAGTTCTCCTCTGCTTGTTCTTCTAAGTTGAACGCTTGTTCTTCTTCATTTTGAGTCTCCCAGGGAGAGGATAACTGTAACGCCATGGATTGCAGCCGCTGACTGGCTTGAATGTTGTGAGCTTGCCCTAACTTGATTAGCTGTTGCGCTTGCTGAATCTCTTGGATTGCTTGTTTGGCGGCGATTTTGACCGAATTTTCCGTGGCCGCGATCGCGCTTTGAGCGGTTTTTAGCAGTTTAACCCAAGTCGGAACTTGCGCTTGTGCCCCAATTTGTTCTAGTATTTGACAATGTTCTTTTAATTCATTCCGATAAGAAGAGGGATTCTCCTGTTGGAGAAGATCTTCCATCGCTTTCACTTCTGCATCCACTTGCTGATGGAAAAAGTCACTCTCCGGCGTCAACTCGCTAACCGTCGCTTCCTCATGCAAAATCCGAGACTGTAGGTAATTCTTGGCTTCGGTGAGAGTGGGTTGAATCCCTTTAAATACTTCCTTTTCGACGCCTTGGGTATATTCGCTCGGTTCGTCCGACATGGCGTGCATATCGACTAACCCCTGGAAGGTATCAAAAACGCGCCACAATAACTCTTCTAGGTGTTTATCGCTTACCACAGAGGCGGTTCGCATTACCCCAAAACAGTCTTCAAAAAACTGAGCAAGTTGCTGAATAGTTTCCATCTCATGAGTAACCGCCCCCATGTTTAAAAATTGAGCTGCATCATAGAGACGTTGTAGCGTTTCCGGTTGTTTGACGGCACCTGACAAGTTGAGCAACCCACGTTCGATGGTTTCAAGATGGGTTTTCGCTTCTTTTAAATATTGATTTCGGTCAAGGTTTTGGGGTTGGGTTGACGGCATAGCGCAATGTCCCTTCTTTTTTTCTCCGCGTTTTGAGTGGGCAACGACTGGGGAGCAGTTCCGACTGTTCCCTGCAACGAGCAACGTATTGAGCGTTTATGTGAGTGAGTTGGGAAGCCTGCTTTCCCTTTTACTCACTGCAACTGCTTAATTAGACATTTTAACGTTTTCCACCACCGTTAGATTTTGATCAGTCTTCCTGAAAATAGCCAAATTCAGCCACTTGTCTGGCTGATTCCCGCCACTTTGATTGTACCCTGACAAATAATTCTAAATAAACTTTTCCAGCAATTATTTTTTGCATTTCTGCGCGAGCGGCGGTGCCAATTTGTTTCAGCATGGCTCCTTTTTTACCAATTAAAATTCTTTTTTGGGAAGAACGCTCCACATTGATTGTTGCCATAATTGTTGTCAATTCTTCTTGTTCCTCAATGCGATCAATGACGATCGCGACCGAGTGAGGAATTTCTTCTCGGGTATGTTTTAAAATTTGTTCTCGAATTAATTCCGCCATGATCAACTGTTCCGGCTGATCGCTCACTAAATCCGGCGGATAATAATAGGGGCCATAATCCAATTTTGCCGTTAGCTGTTGTTGCAATTGTTCCAACCCCATGCCGGTGATCGCAGAAAATTCCAAGTTTTCTCCCCAATTTTCCGGAATAATTTCTTGATACGTTTTGCGATTTTTTTCTCGTTGGGATTCTGCTACTAAATCAATTTTATTTAAACCGACAATGGTTGGAACTTGACTTTTTTGGAGCAAGTCCACAATGTAGCGATCGCCTCCGCCAGCAGGGGTAGAAGCATCGACAATAAATAAAATAACATCAACAGCATCAATCGTGCTTTGAGCATTCTTCACAATGACTTTTGCCAATTCATGGTGAGGTTTATGAATCCCTGGCGTATCCACAAAAATCATCTGTGACTGTTCTGTGGTTAAAATGCCCCGTAAGCGATTGCGAGTGGTTTGGGCAACGGAGGAAGTAATCGCCACTTTTTGCCCGACTAATTGATTCATCAGCGTTGATTTTCCAACATTGGGTCGGCCAATGAGGCCAATAAATCCTGACTTAAATTCGGGAGGCGCTACGGGAATTTGTCCAATTTCATGAATCATTATTGGTTCCTCTTTCTAATACTGACAAAACATATTCTCCTTCATTCACCGCTTGATTTGTCCCAAGATCAAAAATCATTCCAGAAGCCTCTGCTGGCACAGAAATTAATTCTGGTTTGGTTCCTTCTTTATTGAATTGTAAAATCTGATAAAGGCAATCTCCGGCAACAACCTTGCTTTTTAATGGCGGCGGATTTTGAATAATTCCACCCGTAGTAGCATAATATTTTTTCAATTGCGTTTTATCTACTAAATCAATGCCATAGGTGTCAGTTTCGGGAAGGGGAAACTCTGAGACATTTACCACATTTTGACTTGCTAAATAGTTTTTAATCCCTTTAATCCCTTTCTCCACAGATGGACGATTAGCATTCATGCCACTCCCTAATTCTAAAGTCCAAGAAGCGAGACCAAAATGAATCTCACGTCCAAATTTGGCAAAGGCACGTTCTAAAGATAACCAGGGTTTAATAAAGGCTTCATCAAAGGTACATCCTTCCGGTTCCTTCACTAAAAATCCCACATCTAATAAAAAGGCGTTTGCACTGTGTTCTTGATTAGGAAACGCAAATAAATAATCAATGCCCTGATTGCTTGAACTGTGAATATCAATGACCACATCAGCATCTAAGCAAAGGGATTGTAACGTTTGCTGATATCGGACAGAAAACGGGGCGCCGCTGGGCTGATTGCTGCCTTCTTTTTCCGCCTGGAAAGACTGCTCAATTCGTTGTTGGTAATTTTGAGAGACGGTTTCTGGAGAAGACGCGAGATGATCCTGAACAAAACGATTCAGTTCGGTTTCCTCGGGATGATACTCCCAAAAAATGCGATTCCAATCTTTGCCGTCATAACTATTGTAACGGCCCGGAGAAAAGAAATGCGATCGCTGATTCATTCCCATCGGATTGCAAGCTGGAACTAGCCAAATTTCGCCAACCAGTTGTTCTTCTGCCAGGGAAGAAAGCCAACTTAAAAGTGCTTGGATAACAGCATTGCCAACAATTTCTGCACCATGCAAATTGGCTTGAATATAAATTTTCTTACCAGGGTGTTTTCCTCGGAATTGATAAATTTGCAACGCTAAATTATCACCCGAACAAAGACGAACTAAATTAATCGTTTGAATTTCAGGTTGCATCAGTGTTTAATTTGCGATGTTCGATTTTGTGTTTTTTTTACTGTATTGATCAAGGGGAGTTGTTTCCAAGAAACAATCTTCTACAATTTCCGGTTGCGCTAGGATTTCATTCTGGGGTAATCTGCGGCTAATGGTTCCTTAATGATGGTTTTTTAGTTATGATCTTTTAATTGTATCTATGGGAGCAACCCATTGAGAAAACTGGCCCTCAGCAACTCCAGAGCCATCCTAGACTTGTTTGAAAGCAAACTCTGGATAAGGAGCCTTGGTCAATCAATCGACGATTTCCATTTTCCCTTGTCAAAGTTTTCTTGTCTAGGAGTAAGAAGTGGCTTGTATATAGGCAAAACAGTCATCTTAATGTCAAAATCAAAAGCAAACCAGTAATCTTTATCGAAACCGCGAGGAATTAAAGCAACCGTGTCGAATACAATTCTTCGGCAAGACAACAACCAAAGTCTCTCTCGATGGCAACAGACGCTCAAGTTTACCCAAGGGGTGGGAAAAGTTGCCGCTGGCACTGTCATTGGTTTAAGTTTACTTGCCGGTTCAGTGATAACAGGCGGATTAGTGGGATTAGCCCTCAGTTTTCGCAATCTTCCCGATGTTAGGGTATTGGAAAACTATTCTCCAACCGAAACCAGCTATATTTATGATGTTAAGGGTCGTCTTTTAACCCGTCTTCACGGTGAAGCGAATCGTAATGTGGTACCGTTAGAAGAAATTTCCCCAGAACTGAAAAAGGCAGTACTTGCCATTGAAGACAGTTATTTTTATCAGCATCAAGGCATTAACCCCACCAGTGTTGCTCGCGCCCTACTCGTCAATTGGAGAAGTGGAGAAATCGAGCAAGGGGCTTCTACCATCACGATGCAGTTGGTCAAAAATGTTTTTCTCTCACCAGAAAGAACCTTTAGTCGAAAGCTGGCAGAAGCGGTATTAGCCCTACGAGTCGAGCAAGTCTTTACTAAAGATGAGATTCTAAAAATGTACCTCAATACCATCTATTGGGGACACAATAACTATGGGGTGGAAACTGCCGCCCAAAGCTACTTCCAAAAATCCGCCGATGAGTTGAATTTGGCAGAAGCCGCCATGATGGCGGGATTGATTCAAGCACCGGAACAGTACAGTCCCTTTGTTGACTATGCGGCAACGAAACAACGACAGGCCACCGTTTTGCATCGCATGGAAGAGATAGGCTGGATTACTGCTCAAACGGCAGATCGCGCCATTAATGAACCCTTGGTGGGAAAACCCACCGCTTGGCAAGAAAGCAAACTGCCAGCAGTTACCCAAGCCGTGAAAGCGGAGTTGAATGAACGGTTTGGCAAAGAAGCAGTGGCCGAAGGGGGGTTGCGAGTCCAAACCACCATTGATTACTTTTTCCAGCAAATGGCAAAAGAAACCGTGAAAAAGGCACATGACCAATTGCGCCGTCGCGGTCTAAATAAACACCAAATTGCTCTGGTTGCGGTTGATCCTCGTACCCACTTTGTTAAAGCCATGGTGGGCAGTGTCAATTATGAAAACAGTCAATTTAATCGCGCTCTCAACGCTCGCCGTCAACCAGGATCGGCATTTAAGCCTTTTGTTTACTATACAGCATTTGCCAGCGGTAAATATACCCCGAGTTCTACCATTAAAGATACTCCGGTTAAATATCGCGATGGTTCAGGATACTATCGTCCCAAAAATTATGGAGGTGACTTTGCTGGAAAGGTTACCTTGCGCAACGCACTTGTTCACTCCCGGAATGTCCCTGCTGTCAAATTGGGTCAACAGGTCGGATTAAACAATGTCATTGATGTAGCGAAAAAATTAGGCATTGAAAGCCCGTTGCAGCCGGTTGTTTCTCTTCCCTTAGGTTCCATTGGCGTTACCCCCTTAGAAATGGCAGGGGCTTATGCCACGTTTGCCAATAATGGTTGGCACTCTGATACCACCTTTATTGTGCGTGTCACTGATAGTCAAGGCAACGTCTTATTAGATAATCAACCTGACCCGAAATTAGTTTTAAATCAGTGGGCTGTCGCTTCTCTCAATAGTGTTTTACAAGATGTTATTCAGTCCGGAACTGGCACAAAAGCCCAAATTGGCAGACCGGCAGCTGGAAAAACAGGAACCACTACTTCAGGACGAGATGTTTGGTTTGTTGGCTATGTTCCCCAGTTAGCAACAGCCGTTTGGATTGGCAATGACAATTATAAGTCCTTAGGATATGGAGTCACCGGCGGCGGCTTTGCTGCTCCTGTTTGGCGACAATTTATGAAGAAGGCCTTAGCCAATGAACCGGTGCAACAGTTTCCCTCGCCAAGTGAGTTTCAGCGTCCGAAACCGAATTCAAATTAGCGATGTAGATCCGCTTTCATTCGTTCTAAAGTTTGTTCCATTTGGTCGAACATTTGTTGCGGCGTCATGCCGAATTGCCCCAGTTGATTTTTCAGTTGTTCAACAGTCATTTGTGCCATGAAGTCTTCTGAAAGCTCAAACCGCTTCATAAAAATTTTATAGCGCTCTAACAGTTCCTCCATGCGCTCGATATACAGTTTTTTCCCCTCATAGTCAAACTTGCCGTATTTACTGCCGAGTTCCATGAGGGCTTGATAGTCTTCAAACAGTTGTTTCGCTTCTTGTTGGACGACTTCTGAATCAAAAATTCCCATGACTATAATTGATTTTATACTGGATTGTAGCTATTACCTTCAATTCTAAGAGAAGAGAAACTCACCAGACAATTCGGTTTCCCGTATGATGTAAAGTGAAATTGGACAAGGGGAAGAAGGTCGTCCATGTTCTTCGAGGAACAAAAAAGTCAGAAATTCGCGATTATTTTGGCAATTGTAAGCGCTATGACGCCGCTTTCAGGCTGGCATAAGCTTTATTTGCAACAGTATCGGTGGGGATTGGTTTATTTATTGGCGTCGGTGACGCTAACCCCGCAAGCCATGGCGGAAACGTGGCTGTTGCCTTATTTTGGCGTAGCCCAAACCGCCAGCTTGTTAGAAGGGATTTGGTATTTTTTACAGTCAGAAGAGGGCTTTCAACAACGCTTTTCTAAGGCAGAAGCATCAGGAAGCTTAGACAGCAAGGGAGGAGAGGGAATCCATCCCCAAATGGTGTCAGAAACCGCCCAAGCGATTCGGAAATTAGATCAGTTGCGTGAAGACGGGTTGCTTTCCGAATATGAATTTGAACAACAACGTCGTCAACTGATTGAAGGGATTAAGAAATAAGTTATGGTGTCTTGGCATCCCCGTGTTCTTCGGCTTAAAGCTAAAATTAAAAATAATCCTTACTATCGCTTTCAGTCCCTGGAGGAAATCGCGATCGCGGCGGAGTTAAATATTTCCATTGACGTGAATTCTGCTACCGTTGATGATTGGTTGCGTCTTCCTGGCATTTCCATTCGTCAAGCCCAAACCCTCACGAATTTAACCGAAGCTGGGATTCAATTTTTTTCCCTAGAAGACATTGCAGCGGCTTTAAATCTCCCCTTGCATCGCCTCCAACCATTCGCCCCAATTCTGAGTTTTAGTTTTAACGATCCTGAGAGTGAGTTTACTCCTTGTTCTGTTAATCCCAATACCGCCACTGTTGAAGAGTTAGCGAAGGTTCCGTTTTTTGATCAAAGCCTTGCCGAAAAAGTTGTTGACAATCGCCTTAATTATGGCAATTATGACAACTTAGCTGATTTTCATCGACGTTTAGCGTTAGATACTAAATTAACCTCTCAGTTAATGCATTATCTTCACTTTTCCTAAAATTTGGATTTGAAGTTGTTATTGGTCATTAGTCATTAGTCATTTGTAATTAATTGCTTAAATTAGTTTTTTTAACTAAACTCAGAAAAGCTATAGAATTGTTAACCTTAAATTGACGATGAATGCCTGATCATAGGATAAAATATGGTATAATTTTTAAATACTTAAGAACCAAAAAGGATTGCATTTCTATTAGTTGCTTGTTGTTTTAAAAGCGAATCACACAATCCTAATAATAAAAATCAATTATTGATTTTGAGATTAATTAAGAAATGAGATATTTCTATTAACAATTATGACTGCCTTTCTGATTTCTATTATTGTGACCGCTATCAGTTTGTTAATTATCTCTAAGTTGCCAGTTGGGATTGAAATTGATAGCCCCTTGAAAGCCCTCATGGGAGGCGCAATCATTGGTCTGTTCAACGGAATTTGGGGGATATTTCCGCAATGGTTCAGAACGTTTAACACGGTAATTAGTTTGGGATTGATTCCTTTAATCGGGAGTATCATTGTCTTTGGTTTGGCTGCTTGGCTAGTAGAAGGATTTCGATTGCGTTGGGGCATTGTTAGTGCCATTATTGGGGCAATTGCCCTCGGCATTATCAACTCAATTCTTTTCTTTATTTTGGGCGAAATTGGTATTTTAGCGATTTAGACAGAGTTATTAATCAAGTGAGTACACAAGCAAAATCAATTCAAGTGACAGCTATTCTTTAAATCCTCTGTGTTCTCTGTGCCTCTGTGGTTCAATTGATAGCCAAAACTGATACCAGTTCTGAAAAGGATTGTGACAATTAACTTTTTAGAGTTGTCATTTGTCCTCTGTCCTTTGTCCTTCGTAAACCAATGACTAATTACTGTAGCATTACTTTTTAGAATGGTATTAATAAATAAATAGAAAAAGGAAGCGTGCTATGTCACCTGAGATGCCGCTTCCTGGATTTTCTCTTCTGCAATGGCAACATCTCCCTGCTGTAGGTGACCATCGGGATGTAAAATCGTTGCGTTACGAATAATTAGATCCGTTAATTCAGACCTTTTTTCAGACGTTCTACAATACAGTAATAGATAACACCATTAATTGTATTAACAAGTTGTTGCCCAATGTCGGAAAAGAACGCAGAAAACCCCTGGATTGAAGGACTGAAAACCCTAGCGTTAAGTGCTGTTTTAGCGTTTGGCGTTCGTACCTTTGTTGCCGAAGCCCGCTATATTCCTTCTACGTCGATGTTACCGACTTTAAAAGTCAATGATCGCCTCATTATTGAAAAAGTGGGTTATCGGTTTAGTGCCCCTGAACGCGGCGATATTATCGTGTTTTCCCCCACTAAGGCATTAAAACGTCAGGGATATCATGATGCATTTATTAAGCGGGTAATTGGTCTGCCGGGAGAAACCATTACTGTTAGAGGCGGTATTGTTCATGTTAATGGTGAACCCCTCTCGGAAAAGTATATTGCTAATGAAGCTAATTATCACTTTGGACCGGTGACAGTTCCCGATGATCACTATTTAGTGTTAGGCGATAACCGCAATAATAGCTACGATTCCCATTATTGGGGATTCGTTCCTCGCGACAATATTATTGGTCGTGCTGCGGTTCGTTTCTGGCCGCTGGATCGCATTAGTATCATTGACGACCCTTCTTACTCCCTTTCTCAGTAATTAGCCATCTCTAAGCCCTGGCAGGGCTGTCGCCAGTTTGACGGATGCGCTCAACAGCGGTTGAACCGTTTTCATTGCTCCCTTAGAAGCCTTAAACCGTTTCCAGCCAGTCGTAAATGCGATCCAGTTGTTCTAAAGTCACTAAGCCATATTGCCAGAGCAACATCGGCAAAGGATCAGTGTGACGTTGTGAGTAACGTTGGGCGATCGCGATGGAATCATTGGAAATAGCGAGTTCTTCTCTCAAAAAGCGTAGGAATTTGGCATAAGTTGTTGGCATCATGGTTTTGACCTCCCTATAATTTTAGGAGTAGATTAAACACAAAAACTGAATGAAATATGAGTTGAACCGTAGAGGTTGCTGAGTCTTGGCTAGCCCCCTCAAAGAATTTTTTAGCAGGAATCAGAGATTATAACCTGAGGTGAGAGTCAGTGGGTTTTGTCTTAAGATTATTTTATGATTTTTGACCGTTGTCTTTTGGGAATTGCCAATTCACGTGCTAAGAGCAGCTCTTTCCCCCTACTTCCAACTCAAAAGGGAAAAAAGGAAAAAGAAGTTCCTCCCTTCGTGGATTAGTTAAAAAGTTTATGTTAAATCTGCTAACAACAGACTCTATCAATTGAGTGATCCTTAACTGAGAATGGGATCACCATTTCGAGAGAGAATCCGAGTTAGACCCCCCAAAGCAGGCAACTTGATCAGATACCTTTTTATGGAGGAATGGTTGATTATACTGATAATAGCTTAAATGAGCCACAGGAATTGTTAAATTTCATCAAATTCCCACCGGTTGCTCAACCTTGCTGAGAGGTAAGCGAGAATTGATCATGGAGGATTAGGGGATTAATGATTGGTTATGCCTCATGTTGATATTCTGTTGTCCTCCTGGAAAATGCATTAATAGACATCTTAAACGAACCATGAAATTAAATCAGCAAAAACGAACACAATTTTCGATAATTTCTTTTTTTTTAATCCTTGCGGCTGCCCTAAGCTTATGGTTGACCCCAAGCGCGATCGCGGCATTAGAGGATGATCAGTATGATGGGAATATATTTGCCTTGTATGCGGGAAATGGCTCTTTAGTCCCGCCAAAAGTTACTCTTGCCGAATCCCTCAGAGGCGACAAACCCAGTTTGCTGGTGTTTTATCTGGAAGATAGCAAAGATTGTAAAGCGTTTTCCATTACCGTTTCTAAATTGCAACGGTATTATGGGCGAGCGGCCAGTTTCATTCCCATCAATGTTGATATGTTAGCGGATCAAGAGGAATTTAGCCGTACCGAAGCCGGTTACTATTATCGGGGGTTAGTGCCGCAAACGGTCATTATTGACCAAGAGGGAGAAGTGGTATTTGATGAGATTGGACAAGTAAGTTTTGAAACCATTGATGATGCGTTTCGAAAGGTGTTTGATTTATTGCCCCGTTCCGAATCGGAAGAGTTAAAACGTCGTCCCTTAAATAATCTCAATGTGGGACTAGAAGAGGATCACAGCGATAATGAAGAGAAGTGATCGGATAATCGAAACATTTACCCTTGCTTTTGCAAAATGTTGTTAATCTCTTCTTCAGGGAGATTAAATGCCTGACCTAGCTTATTTAAAAGGGTTTGTTCCTCGGAAGAGACTTTGCCATCTGCCATAATAATTTGAGCCGCTGCCATTAATGCCTCTGACCATAATGTTTCCGGCAAACTCTGGATCGCGCTCTGAAAAATGACTTCTGTTCCCTGTTCATTAATCTGACTAAAAGAGTTATTAATCATCATGATTAATTGATCGGCAGGATGGTTCGCAAAGAGGTCTGCATTTAAAATCGCTTGTGTCACCGCCATATCTTCTGTTTCATTGTGTTCCCCATCAATCGAGGCGGCAACAATGGCAAGGGCAACAAAGGCCTCTTCCGGGGTAAATTCCACTTCAGACGTAACAGGATTCATAATTCAGTTCCTTAACCAAACAATTAGCACAGATTCATCAATAACAGGATGACAGTTTCCATGAAACAAGGCTGATTTGATTGTAAGGGATAATTTTACGTCATTTCCTCAGTGAAAGCATGGAACAACTGAGCGAGAATGGTGTTAGAAAACAGTAAGCCTTCCGGATCGCTCAATCGAAGCTGACCCCAGTGTTGACCGTCTTGTTTGGCCAAATTCACCCAATTTTGCTGACGATAGGGAGTTAGCACCTCAATAATCGTTCTTGCTTTTTCAAACCCGAACTGTTGCGCGATCGCGTCTAGATTGACTCCTTGTTGCAATCGTAACCCCAGCATGAGGGTTTCTAATAACTGATCATTGGGATCTGGTTCGCAAGCTTCATTTAAATCATTTTCCTCATTAGTGAGCGTTTCCACCCAAGCATAATACTCGCGACGGGTGCGAGGGCGAGTGACCCGTTTCCCCCCTAAAAAACTCGTTGCCCCCATGCCAAAGCCATAGTAAGGTTGATTTTCCCAATAAATGCGATTGTGGCGACATTGATAACCGGGTTGGGCATAGTTGCTGATTTCGTAATGTTCGTAGCCGGCTTCGGTTAACCGTTTTTGGGTCAGACGATACATTTCGGCAGCAGTTTCATCCGGGGGCAAGGGCAACTTTCCCGCTTGGGCTTGCCGTTCAAACGCCGTTCCCGATTCAATAATCAAATCATAGCAAGATAGATGAGCGGGAGAAACGGTTAGGGCGTTTTCCAGGGTAGCTTCCCATTGGGCAAGGGTTTGGTTGGGCAATCCCGAGATTAAGTCGAGACTGAAATTATCAATGCCAACTTGTCTCAATTGCGCGATCGCGCGATCAATGTCATCACAACGGTGAGTCCGTCCGATTTGGGCTAATAACTCATCCTGAAATGCCTGCACCCCCAAACTGTAGCGGTTAATTCCCAACTGCTGATAAGATTTGAGTTGTGCCAGATCAAACGTTCCTGGATCGATTTCGATAGAAATTTCGGCATTCTCGGTAATAGCAAACGCCTGATCCAAGGTTGCTAGAATGGTGTCTAATTCTTTGATGGGCAACAAGGAAGGAGTCCCGCCGCCAAAAAAAACTGTATCTAAACCATCTGCCGGAAACTGATTTGCGGTAAGGACAATTTCCCGGCACAAGCTCTCAACATAACGTTTCATCGCCTGTTCTCGGTTCAAACGGCCTCCCCCATCTCCCATCACTGCCACCGGAAAATCACAATAGTAACATCGCCGACGGCAGAAAGGAATGTGGATATAAGCAGCCCGAGTTCTAGAAATCATTAATGAATCATTAAGCAACCAATCATCAGGAGATAATTCCCATCTTAAGGAAGACCATCACAGAATATAAACCTTCACAATGGAAATAAAGAAGCGCAAAGATATAATAGGGGTTTCTTCCTTATTATCATCATAATAGTGATTGTAATTTCTCTATTGGAGAAAAGCCATGATTGACGTCCTGATCGTTATTTTATTCGTTGTCGCCGCGGCTGGTCTCGGCTTTGGCAGTGTTGATTTGCTGCCGCCGCCAGTTCTTGCGTCTGTCACGAATTTAGAAGCCCTGCGTTGGATTATTGCGAGTTTTACTGCCCTCATTGGCTTAGCTGTGGGGTTAACGGCGCAAAATACCTACCGTCGGCTAGAAAAACAAATTCGGCAAACGCCCATTGAAGTGATCTTAACCCGTTCAGTGGGATTAGCCATCGGCCTGTTGATTGCGAATTTAATGTTAGCCCCGATTTTTCTCTTCCCAATTCCGGAACAGCTAACCTTCATTAAACCGTTGACAGCCATTTTAGGGAGTCTCATTTTTGGCTTTTTAGGCGTAACCCTTGCCGATACTCATGGACGTACCTTTTTGCGACTGATTAATCCCAATAGCATCGAATCGATTTTAGTGGCTGAGGGAACGCTCAAATCAGCGAGTACCAAAGTGCTTGATACCAGTTGTATCATTGACGGACGCATTGAAGAACTCCTCAGCACAGGCTTTATTGAAGGACAAATTATTATTCCCCAATTTGTTTTACAAGAATTGCAACAGCTGGCTGATACCGCCAATGATCAAAAACGAGTGCGAGGGCGTCGCGGCTTAGATATTCTCAAACGAATGCAAGAAGAGTATCCTGAACGGGTAGTCATCAATCACTCAGACTACGACGATGTTTATACCGTGGATGCGAAATTGGTGCGCTTTACCCAAGATATTAATGGCGTTTTACTAACCAATGATTACAACTTGAATAAAGTCGCCGATCTCCAAAAAGTCTCGGTTCTCAATGTCAATGACTTAGCCCGAGCCGTTCGTCCCATTTATCTGCCTGGAGATACCTTAGAGTTAAAAATCCTCAAACAAGGAAAAGAACCGGAACAAGGGGTTGGCTATCTTGAAGATGGGACCATGGTGGTTGTGGAAGAAGGACAAGACTATGTGGGAGGTGAGTTGCCCGTGATCGTCACCTCTGCCTTACAAACCTCTGCTGGGCGCATGATTTTTGCCAAGCCGCAAACCTCGGTTCCTGCTTAGTATTGGGTGATTACGAATCAGGAAGTTTCATCGTGCATTCCAAAATCAACTTTTGGTTAACTACGGCATAGGGTTGGATTTTCAAGGCTTTTCGGAAAGCCGCGATCGCGTCTTGATAATTTCCCAGGGCAGCGTGAGACAATCCTAACCCATGCCAAGCCCCAAAATGAAACTGATTTAACTGGACCACTTGTAAACAATCAGAGCGGGATTTTTCATACTCTCCCAATAGATAATACAAAACTGCCCGTCGATTTCTCGCTTCAGCAAAGGTGGGATTATCTTCAATAATCTCAGTGAGTAGGGCTTCTGCTTGTTGCATATTTCCCTGATCTATCAGCTTTTGGGCACGCCGCAGCTGTTCTAACCCCCACATGCCTTTTTGCTGAAACCAAATCCGCCATAATTGCGCAGTGGCATGTTGGCGAACAGTTTCGTCTTCATCTCTTAAATTTTGTAATAACTGGCTAATGTTATGATCCATTCTTTAGCACAATTCGCTTTGATCGCGTCTTTTCTCTATTGTGCCAACTTTGCTTGTCCCAGCCAGATCTCATTGATTCGCCCCTGTGCCAGGATAAGACCCATTGACGCGCGATTAGAACAGGCGCCCTCCGTTTAGGAAGGCATAATCTCTAACCCGAGGCAATGAGTAATCATGCGCTATGAATTATTGTCAGATTCTTGGTTTTGTTTTTTATCAACTTCGGGAATCCAATCCGGACGTTCTTGTCCTTCCCAGCCTGCAGGGCGTTTTGAGTTATACCAAGCAATAGAGCCAATGGTTACGGCTGCAATAAAACCGACAACATAAACCACTGTAAAGGAAATCGGAAAACCGCCACTGGATTCGGCCGCTGCCTCCGCTTGCATTAAAATATTCATCATTTTATTATCTCCTAATTCTATAAGGAGAATCTTATCAAATGATCAGGGAGGGCTCGTCTATCTCCAGTGTAGTTATTTTAATTCTGTAACTTAACTAAAATTTCTTTTACAGAGGGCGGTAAACTGCGCATGACTTTGCCTTTTTCGCGATCGACCGCTACTAGGGTGACTTGTGCTGTCACATATTGGGTTTCTCTATCGAGGGATTGAATTTGGTAATCCCAATGCATCCGTACACCCGACATTTGATTCATGCGCGTGCGAATAATTGCCTCATTCCCTAAGCGGAGAGGATAGTGATAATGAAGCGATAATTCGACCACTGGTAAATCGCAACCCACCGCGACTAATTCACTATAGTCTAACCCCAGCGATCGCAAATATTCAATTCTGGCTTGTTCTAACCACTGCACATAAGTGCCATGCCAGACCACGCCGGCATAGTCAGTATGATGAGGATAAACCCGTATGGGATATTCAAACCAATTTTCCGAAGTGGCATGAAGCGATTTGTCGGGTTCAATGGCATCAGTTGGGGGAATTTGAGAAGGATGATCCGATTGTGACACGGTTATTTACCGGTAAATGCGTCTCCTCTAGTGTATTGTATCTACTGGCTGGTATGTTTGCCGTAAGTTGTGCATCTGATAAAACAGTTGCCAGCGATAGTCTTCGGGAAGGCCGCATAGGGTAGCCCCTCGCAAAACCACATGAAAATACCACTCATTGGGGGGAATTTCTCGGGGAAGTTTGTTTACCACAGTATAGGTGCGAACGCCGCGATACCATTTTCCCTGACATTTCACACTAATTTCTTCCCGTCGATACCCATTGGTGGGAACTTCTTCCCGGATGTCCAAATGCTCGCTGAATCGCCAGGGGAGTTCGTACAACACGCCAATGACAGATGCATTGGGATCCGGAACGACATCTAGTACCCCACAATTGCGACTAGGAGAACGATGATAAAATCCAAGCCGATAATGAGGCAGCGTTGCAGGACCGATGACATAAGGATAGGCATTTTCTTGTAGGGTCCGTTTGAGATCTACCGGACACATACAAGACCCATAAGCAAAATAATAGAAGGTTTCGGGGGCAGATGAAGCTTGCTCCATAAATCGGTAATTCCGGGTCAACTTTTCTTTGGTTAATTTAACATTCCTGAGATTAGGCGACACTGTGTCCAGCAGCGGCAATCATTTCTTTAACAGACGCTTGCTGAGCAGTCGTTTCTACTTTAACCGTTTTGTTATCGACATCCACCTCAACTTTCGCATTGGGATCATGATTTTTAATTTCGTTGGTAATGGCCTCAGCACAACCTTCACATTTAATGCTGGGAACTTGAAGTGAAATCATCGTTAAAATCTCCTTTAGTTAAGCAACGAGATCCGCTACAATTCCATCCTACCAGTGTTATTCATGCAAGTTCTAAGAATTCTTGCAAAATAAACTCAATTAACTATAAATTGTTAAACTTAATAAAGAAACTGAAAACTTAACTTTAATAAACAACATTTATCATGGGTCGAGTCGGGGTTTTACTTCTAAACTTAGGTGGGCCAGACGAACTTGAGGATGTTCGTCCCTTTTTATACAACTTATTTTCTGACCCAGAAATTATTCGTTTACCAGTCTCCTGGTTGCAAAAACCGTTGGCTTGGTTGATTTCCGCGACGCGATCGCGCCAATCCCAAGAAAACTATAAACAAATTGGGGGCGGTTCGCCGCTGCGTCAAATTACAGAATCCCAAGCCCAAGCCTTAGAAGAACAACTGCGCTCTAAAAATATTGATGCCCAAGTTTATGTGGGCATGCGCTACTGGCATCCCTTCACCGAAGAAGCCGTGCTTCGGATTAAACGCGACCAGCCGGAAAAATTAGTGATTCTGCCCCTTTATCCCCAATTTTCCATTAGCACCAGCGGATCTAGTTTTCGCATTCTGGAACGGATTTGGCAGGAAGATCCAACCTTACAAAAACTGCCTTATACCGTTATCCCCTCTTGGTACGATGAACCCAGCTATTTGCAAGGGATGGCCAATTTAATTGCCCAAGAATTAGACAAATTCTCCAATCCTGACCAAGTGCATATTTTCTTTAGCGCTCATGGGGTTCCTGTCAGTTATGTAGAGGAAGCGGGCGATCCCTACCAACATGAAATCGAAGAATGCACCCGTCTGATTATGGAAACCTTAAACCGGCCTAATGAGCACACGCTTGCTTATCAAAGCCGTGTCGGTCCCGTAGAATGGCTAAAACCCTATACCGAAGAAGCTTTAGCCAAGTTAGGAGAAAAGGGCGTTAAAGACTTGATCGTGGTTCCCATTAGTTTTGTTTCGGAACACATTGAAACCCTCCAAGAGATTGATATTGAATACCGAGAAATTGCTCACGAAGCAGGGATTGAAAACTTTCAACGGGTTCCTGCGCTCAATACGGACCCCACCTTTATCCAAGCCCTAACCAATTGTGTTGAAAATGCCCTCAAATCTCCCGAACGCGGGTTTGAAGAAGTGACGCCTCTCAAGAACAACGTCAAGATCTATCCCCAGGAACGCTGGCAATGGGGCATGACTACTACTGCAGAAGTTTGGAATGGCCGCTTAGCGATGTTAGGCTTTATTGCCTTGCTCATTGAATTAATTAGCGGGGCGGGTCCATTACACTTTGTGGGACTCCTCTAACCAGGCAGCGAGTTCAGTTTTCACTTCTACTAAAGAAGGAAAAACCTGATCGGCAATGATAAATTTTGGGTTATGTGCCGGATAGGCTTCTGGAACCGCAAAACAGCCCATTCTCGCTGTCTTGGCGGCTAACACGCCATTTAAAGAATCTTCGATCAACCCATCCATATCAAAAATAATGGCTTCTAACATTTTTTTGTGGGAGCAAGGAAAGAGTGCGCATTAATTTAACTTAGGCTGAATTGAGCAAATCTTAAATTATATTAAGCGTTTTTCTGTCGTTATGTAATCCCCAATACTATAATATAAAAGTGATTTATATCAATTTAGAAAAAAATATATATCACTAAATAAAAATCGCAGAAATTAAAGTGTCGTGCTTTGTCATGTTGAGATAGCTCAGGAGTCAATTATTACAGCCTCTGCCGAAATTGATTTCAGCAGGAATTGTA
>JBDGQV010000003.1:0-5555 GCA_042218725.1 Halothece sp.
AAGGATCAGGAATCAGTTGCTACACTCTCGTCTGTTTTGGTTGGGTTGGAGTTTATTTTTCGCTGCTGTCTATAGCGTCCAAGGCATGACCGAAGGCTTTGACAGCCAACCCATTATCCAGGATGATGCCCGGCAATACTTGTTTTGGATGTTTCGCTTTTTTGATGGGGAGTTGTTTCCCAATGATTTGATCGCGAACTATTTCCAGTCAGTTACGCCGGATGGGTATGCCAGTCTCTATCGCGTTGCCAGTTGGTTTGATATTTCGCCCTTACTTTTTCATAAGGTGCTGCCGCTGGCATTAAGTTTGATTCTCACCAGCTATGGATTTTTCCTGACGCTGAAACTTTTTCCCGTCCCCGTGGCTGGCTTTACTGCCATGCTATTGCTCAATCAGAGTCTTTGGTTTCAAGATGACTTAGCTTCTGCAACGCCTCGGGCGTTTGTTTATCCGTTGTTTGCGGCATTTCTCTATTATTTGCTGTCTCGCAACTTCCTGGGCGTTTTGGGCGCGATCGCGCTATTAGGCACAACTTACCCACAATATGTCATTCTTTCTGCGATTGTACTATTGTTGTCAATATTATCAGTTTGGCGACAAAACATAACAGATAAAACCGCTTACCTGCTTCCCATCTTTGGCATCGCGACTTGTTGTTTAATCCTGCTTCCGTATGCTTTAGAAACTTCAGAATTTGCACCGATTATTACCCGCGAACAAGCTTTAAAATTGCCGGAATTTTCACCGGATGGCAGGACGAGTTTCTTTTTTGAAAATCCCATCTATTTTTGGTTCTTTGCCCAACGCAGCGGCTTAATTCCTGCCCTGATGCCTCCCTTAATTTGGTTGGGATTATTGTTGCCCGGAATTGCCAAATTTCCCACCCGGTTTCCCTTAGCAAAAAAGCTCAAGCAAACCGGCCTTCTCTTACAAGTCTTGTTAGCCAGTCTGATTTGTTGGCTAGCCGCGCATCTGGTTTTATTTCGGCTGCATCTTCCCAGTCGCTACACGGATCATAGCGGTCGTATTGTCATGGCGATCGCTGGGGGCATTGCAGTAACAATTTTAATCGATGCCGGGATTCGTTACTTTCGCCAACAACCGAGGAAGCCCTTACCAACCCTGTGGCGAAGCGGCGGCAGTTTATTGTTAGCCGGAATCTTGCTGTTATATCCCTTTTTATCCGCACGGTTTCCGATGACAAATTATCGCCCTGTAAGCGCGATCGCGTTGTATGATTTCTTTCAGATTCACCCCAAAGATACCCTTATTGCTTCCCTCACCCCAGAAGCCAGTTACATCCCAACCTTTGCCAAACGATCCGTTTTAATTGCCGAAGAATATGCCATTCCCTATCATCTCGGCTATTATCAACAACTGCGCGATCGCGCTTTGGATTTAATTACGGCACAATATACCCCTGAGTACTCAGTATTAGCCCAATTTATCCGAGACTACAACATTGATTTCTTCCTCCTCGAAGACAAGAGTTTCACGCTAGGGTATTTAGAGAGAGATTGGTTGCAACAGTATCCCCAAGCAACGCAACAAGCGGTTTCATATCTTGAACAAGGCAAAACTCCCGCCTTAAAACAAGATCGCGATCGGTGTGCGGTATTTCAATATCAACGATTCACAGTTGTTTCCGCAAGTTGTATTCTGGACAAGCAACCATCAACACGGGCTTACGAATAACAAATCATTCCTATGGTTAAAATTACCAGTCGAAAATCATTAGGCAAACAAACCGTTTACGACATTGGCGTCGAAGCCGATCATAATTTTGTGTTGGGCAATGGCTTAGTCGCCTCCAATTGTTTCAACAAATCCCACTCCACTGCCTATGCTTATGTTACCTATCAAACGGCTTATCTCAAAGCCAATTATCCAGTGGAATATATGGCTGCGTTGTTAACAGCCAGCAGCGACAACACTGATAAGGTGGAAAAATATATTGATACCTGTCGGCGCATGGAAATTGATGTGGAACCGCCCGACATTAATCGCTCCAATATTGATTTTACCCCAGATAACAATAAAATTTTATTCGGATTATCCGCCGTTAGAAATCTGGGCAATGCTGCCATTGAAAACATTTTAAAAGCAAGAGAAGAAGCAGGGGGACAATTTGAAGCCCTTGCCGATCTTTGCAGCCGAATTGATCTACATGTGGTACATCGTCGCGCCTTAGAAGCATTAATCTATTGTGGGGCGTTTGATAAAATTAATTCCAATCGCAACCAACTAGTACACGATTTAGAACCGATTTTAAGTTGGGCGCAAAGTCGGGCGAAAGATCAAGCTAGCGGGCAAACCAATCTCTTTGATTCTGCTAGTAATGGCAATGGCAATAGCGGTCAAATTAATTATCAGAATGCCCCCACTGCTGCGCCGGTAGAAGACTTAACTGCTACGGAAAGACTGAAACGAGAAAAAGAATTATTAGGATTTTATGTCTCCGATCATCCCCTAAAAGAAGCAAAAACAGCCAGTAATATTTTATCAGCAATTACCTTAGGCGATCCGGAAAATCTTCCTAAGAAAAAGCCCGTTAGTGCCATTATTTTACTTAGCGAAGTCAAGAAAATCATGACCAAAAATAATGATCCCATGGCCTTCGTGCAAATGGAGGATATTTCGGGACAAATGGAAGGAGTGGTTTTCCCGAGATCCTATGAACGAGTAAGCGAATACTTGCAAGAAGATGCACGATTAATTGTTTGGGGAAAAATTGAAAATAAAGACGATCGCGTGCAGATGATTATTGATGATGCTGAACCCATTGAACAAGTCAAAATGGTAATGATTAATTTTAATTTAGATCAAGCGCGCGATCGCGCCTATCAAAACAAATTGCAACAAACCTTAAAACAATATGCAGCGGAAAAAAATGAAGGGAAAGTGCCAGTCATTGGGAGAATTAAGGCTGGGAATCAACAACAACTAGTCCGCTTTGGACAACAATATTGGGTCAAAGATGCCGATTCCGTCTCTCAAGAATTAGAAGCACAAGGGTTTGACATCAAAACCGATGCTTTAGTCCATACCACTTAATTAATACCGCTTCTAAATTGTTTTTTTGTAAGCCAATGACCGTAGCATAACTTTTTAGAAATAGTATTAGTTAGCAAGATTTTTGCCATTTTTATTGCGTTTGCATTGATACATATTCTGATCCGCTTCCTCGCAAGCAACCATTAATCCCTTACTAGGATGACGGCAGGCATAACCCACTGATCCTGAAATGCCGGCTTCATTTAAAGCGCCTTCAATGCGTTTTGCCAAGGTCTCAGTCTGCTGAAGATTGGATTCGACGGCTAATATGGCAAATTCATCGCCTCCAATGCGACCCACAACATCTTCTTGTCTGACGGCAGCCCGAATCTTTTGACCGGCATGATAGATTAATTTATCCCCTGCTGTGTGCCCTTTCGTATCATTAATGTCTTTTAAATGATCCAAGTCCACATAAATGACGCCAGCCGGATGTCCATACCGTTGACAACGAGTTTCTTCGGCAAACAGGAGTTTTTCCCAACCGCGGCGATTATAGAGTTCGGTTAAAACATCGCTCATCGCTTCGGTTTCCATGCGTTCCATGTGACGAACTTGTTCTTGGTGTTTCAGTTCCTTTTCCAGTATGGTGGAAAGGAGTTGCGCCAACAGTTCAATGGTGGGCAATTTTTCCTGAATCGTTTCCGATTGCGGTTCTGGATCTATGGCACACAACGTTCCAAATAAAGACCCGTCGCTGAGAACAATGGGAATCCCAATATAGGATCCAATAGTCACCTGTCTGCCGATGGGGGCATCAACATAAGCAGGAACGGAATTAACCTGGGGTGCCACACGCGGTCCCTCATCTCTTACCATACGGGAACAAAAGGAATCTGACCAACAAAACACTGATCCTTCCCCAACCCCATAACCATAATCCTCTACCTGCAACATAATCCAATCATCTCCCTCAGTTCGCGTTACCATCCACAATTGGAATCCCAGTTCTTGATGAAGATAAGACAAGACACGGCGTGCGGCAGAATCAAAGTCAGAGAAAGGGCGAATTAGATCAGGCATATCTTAGCAATTAAAAACGACATCACTCTTACATTGTTTTTTAATAATAACAATAATAATTACTTCCTTAATTCCTTATCTTCAATAATTTTCATTGCCAACCTTGATAGTCATTGGTCATTGGTCATTAGTCATTGGCTTTAAAAGGACAAATGACAACTCTAAATAGTTCAGTGTCACAATCATTTTCAGAAGTGGTATTAATGATTTATCTAGCGTTTAACTGTTTTCTTTTAATTGTTGGCTCAATGCTCCCTGGATAAAAGACTAAATTGATCAAATAGTTTTGATTAGTTTGAATTATTCGTTTGAGAAAAGCGACAAAACAATTTATTAACCATTGAAAAGAAAACCAATTTTGTGAAAGGGATTTTCTAACTTAGTTGCGTCGTTAATTTGTCTTTTTTGCGATGTTTGCATTCATACATCTTCTGATCCGCTTCTTCACAAGCCACCTTCAATCCTTTGCTAGGATGACGAGAAGCATAGCCTAAAGAGGCTTCAATTCCTGCTTCTTTTAAAGAGCTTTCTATCTGCTTTGCTAATCTTTTTATCTGCTGAGGATGACATTCTACCCCTAATACGGCAAACTCATCTCCGCCAATCCGGGCAACAACATCTTGACTGCTAACAGTTGAATAAATTTTTTGCGCTGCCTTATAAATTAATTGATCTCCTGCTGCATGTCCTTGAGTATCATTAATAGGCTTTAAATAATCCAAGTCTACATAAATCACGCCCGCCGGATGTCCATACTGTTGACAACGATGTTCTTCAGCAAAGAGAAGTTTTTCCCAGCCTCGGCGATTATATAATTGCGTGAGACTATCCCCCATTGCTTCCGCTTCCATCCGTTCCCTTTGACGGCGTTGTTCTTGATATTGCAGTTCATATTCTAAGATGGTAGATAAATGTTTTGATAACAGTTCGATTGTCGGCAATTCATCTTGAATTGTGTCAGGTTGGGGATAGGGATCGATCGCGCACAAACTGCCAAACAACGACCCATCGCTAAACTTCATCGGAACCCCAACATAAGCCCCAATGGGAATTTGCTGTCTAATGGGCAATTCCAAATAGGCAGAAACGGCACTGACTTGCGGTGCGATACAAGGCCCCTCTCCACTCACCATGCGATAACAAAAAGAATCTGGCCATCCTAATACTGCTCCTTCCTGCAAATTATAGCTATTATTTTTAATCTTGAGCAGAATTAAATTTTCCCCCTCAGTGCGATTTACCATCCAGAGATTAAATCCTAATTTTTGATAAAGATAAGATAATGTTTCCCGAGCAGCGGCATCAAAGTCAGAAAAAGGAAGCGTTGTATTTGTCATTACTGATGAAGAGAAAGGGCTTACTAGAATCAACCGTTAGAGCAGGCAAGTTTTTTTCAGTAGAAAGCATACTCTCTAACTTACTTTTCAAGCGTAACAATTATCATCAAACTTCATAATGCTTGACTAAACCTTTAATT
>JBDGQV010000003.1:5655-9039 GCA_042218725.1 Halothece sp.
TTAATTTTTTTCTCAGAATTGAATTTCAATTTGGTCGCCATAAGTCAGGGATAAGGCTTTAACGGCACTGCCTTGATTAACCGCAATTTCTACCCAACCATGACTGCCAATGAGGGCAATTAACTGGTGAGGGGAAACATCACTATAGGTTCTGCCCCTAGAAATCGTTTGATGATTAACTGTAACAGTCCACGGTTTTCCTCTTACTTCAGTTGCTGGAATATTGGTAATTAAATTGCCAAAATAATCAATGTATTGAACATAGCCAATGATTTGATTTTCACTGAATTTAGGAGAAGGAAAGGAGAATTCTTTTAAATCGTGAGTTGAAATTGGTTCCCCAAGTTCTTCGATAGGAACCCCACTGGCTAAATAAGCCGCAACAGGGGCAAAAATATCGCGCCCATGAAAGGTACTGCTAACTGTTTCGCTGCGCCAGTATTTGGGATTGGTTAAACTGACTGCTTTTTGGGCGGGAAATTGATGCAATACGCCGCTAAATAAGCCATTATTAGGCCCCACTAAAAAGCCATGAGAAAACGCGATCGCGCAACTTTCTCGGTCACTTCCCACCCCCGGATCAATAACGCCAATATGAACTGTATCGCGGGGAAAATAGGGAACTGCATTCATTAAAGCAAAGCGTCCGGCGGCAATATTTTGCGGGGCAATTTCATGGGTTAAATCGATGACATTGACATTGGGATTGATCTTGGCAATGACGCCTTTCATCACGCCAACATAAACGTCTTGTAAGCCGAAATCGGTGGTGAGGGTTAACATGGTTTAGAATGCTCTCTCAGGTTGATTATTTCAATTCTAAATTGTTATGGGTCCCACAATCTCCAATATTTGACGCTGGCAAGGCCCCGTTGGTAAATGAAATATTATCTGTTAAAATAAGGGGTCTGTGGAATGTTGTGAAAACGGCTCAATTAAATTAAAGCTATATGTCTAGATATCGAGGTCCTCGTCTGCGAGTTACGCGACGTTTGGGGGACTTACCCGGTTTAACCCGAAAAAGCCCCCGCAAAGCCTATCCCCCAGGTCAACATGGCCAAGCGCGGCGGAAGCGGTCTGAA
The DNA here is from genome assembly GCA_042218725.1 of Halothece sp. Classification (GTDB taxonomy): domain Bacteria; phylum Cyanobacteriota; class Cyanobacteriia; order Cyanobacteriales; family Rubidibacteraceae; genus Halothece. Next base: position 6,738 of record JBDGQV010000003.1, read on the forward strand.
TACGCCATTCGCCTGGAAGAAAAACAAAAACTGCGCTTTAACTACGGGGTTACAGAAAAGCAGTTAATTCGCTATGTGAAGCAAGCCCGTCGGGCAAGCGGTTCCACTGGTGCCATCCTTCTGGAATTGCTGGAAATGCGGTTAGACAACACAGTCTTTCGCATGGGAATGGCAGGAACCATTCCGGCAGCGCGTCAACTCGTGAATCATGGTCATATTTTAGTCAATGGCCGGCGGATGGATATTCCCAGTTATCAATGCCGCCCCGGCGATGTGATTTCTGTGCGCGATCGCGATCGCTCTCGCCAACTGGTGGAACGGAATATGGAATATCCTGGCTTAGCCAATCTTCCTAGCCATTTAGAATTCGACAAAAACACCTACACCGGTAAAGTCAATAGCGTGATTGAACGGGAATGGGTGGCCCTGCAAGTGAATGAACTACTCGTGGTCGAGTACTACTCCCGAAAACTCTAAACCAACTTCCCTGTCCCCATTTTTGGGGGCGATGGGAATCTTTCATCCCCATTTTTTCTCTAAAAAAAGCGCGATCGGCCCAGGTTGAGTACAGAAGGCAAATCGCGCGATTCGGTAAAGGACGCTATAGTATCACGCCTCACTCACAGGATTAGCGTACAACCCAGTCCCTTCAAAGTTAAAATCCTCTAGCAATACATTCGATCGCGATCGCGAGTCAGCAATTGTGATCTAATTAACTTACTTGCTAACTTAGGGAGTGGTTTTACAAAATCTTTTTTTGATGTCAAATAACCTTAAAATTAAACTCAGATCAGTTTTTCAGTAATGCGCAAATCAAACCGCGAAAATAAAAAACTGTGGATTAAAGCCGGGATTTAAAGGCGCTACGATTGCACTCAGTAGAAATTTGACAGAATTTTGGCGAAAATCGATCTAGAGTAAGACTATTTGGATGAATAAACCCACTAAGATAGTGACTGACGATTTCCTCAGTACTGGGATTACGAGGGCGAGATATTGGAAAATACCTTTAATCATCTAATTCATGTTAAACAAGATTAGGGAACAATTCCCGTCCCTGAATCGCACTGTCTGGATTCTTGCTTTCGGACGGTTGCTCTCAGAAATTGGTACGGGATTCGTTTTATTTTATGCTTCAATTTTCTTTGTCAACCAAGTGGGATTATCGGCAACATTAGTGGGAATTGGCCTCGGCAGCGGTCAAGTGGCTGGCGTATTTGGCCGCTTTTTTGGCGGGGTGTTTACTGATAGCAAATCTTGGGGGAGACGACGCACGTTATTGCTGTCTGCTGCCATTTCAGCCCTCGCGGATGTTGTTTTAGCCTTAACTGTGGATTTTCCCACCTTACTCGCTGGCAACTTGTTAATGGGATTAGGTGTGGGGTTATATTGGCCGGCAACAGAAGCAGTCATTGCTGATATTACCGGGCCTGATGAACGCAATGAAGCCTTTGCCATTACTCGCGTTGCTGATAGTTTAGGCTTGGGAATTGGCGTTGTGCTGGGCGGCTTAATTATTAGTACTGCCGGAAATTATCGATGGTTGTTTGCTGCCGATGGCATTTCCTTTTTAGTTTTCTTTGCGGTGATTTATTTTGCCGTGCAAGAAAGCTATCAATTTGAAGAACAAGAAAGCACTCAGAGAAATCCCTTTCAAGGTTGGGGAATTGCGCTGCGCGATCGCGCTTTTGTGATCTTTTTAAGCATTAATATTCTCTTCACCACCTACATTTCCCAGATTCAAAGTACCCTTCCCCTTTATTTCCGCAACTATGTCCACACTGGGGGCGATCAATTGGGCTTTTCCCCGCAAATTATCAGTGCCCTCTTTACTTGGCATATTACGTTTGCAGCGATTATGCAGTTGCCGATGGCTAAGTTTCTCAATCGTTTTCGACGCGCCCAAGCGTTGACCTTCTCCTTATCCCTGTGGCTAGTGGGATTTGTCCTGATTTGGGTAACAGGAATTACTCAACAAGCCCCATTAGTTATTGCCATTATTACGTTAGGGATCTTGAGTTTAGGCTTAAATAGCTATACCCCCTCAGCATCTTCTCTAGTGGCTGACATTGCACCCGCTTCCTTGCGCGGTGTATATTTGTCGTTAAACTCCCAATGTTGGGCAGTAGGTTTCTTTATTGGGCCGCCCGTTGGCGGTTGGGCCTTAGATCAAAGCCGAGTCATTACTGATCAATTTTGGCTTGCTATTGCTGCAACAACCCTGATTGGAATTGTTGGATTACGCTACTTAAATCGGTTGCTAAAACAATGAAACACCTCAATTTTGAGCCGAAATGGAAAC
>JBDGQV010000003.1:9139-17167 GCA_042218725.1 Halothece sp.
TGGAAACTAGGCCGCCTTCTTGTCGCAGTGTGCCTTTTCATTACCCTCAGCAGTTGTCAAAACTTTTCTCCCAAAGATCCGCAAGTTTCTTCCAGCGGTGAAACCACACCCAATTTAGAAGCATTGGAATTAACGACTGACAAATGGCAAACGATAGAAGGAAATGGCATTCGCCTCTCTCTCCCGGAAAGTTATCGAGGGGGAAATCCCAATCGAGATCTCCCAGAAATTGAATCGGCGTTGACTGAGTTGCAAGAGAGTTATGGCAAACGCTTGCAAACGATTAAACAAAATGTGGAAAATATGGCCTTGATCGCCTTTGATACGCGATCGCTGACCTCAGAGGCTCTGACCAACGTTAACATTGTCCAACACCCGCTCCAAGACTCCATGGATCTAGAAACCTATCTCTCCCAAGCGGTTCAGCGACTGCAAAAAACTCACCAAATTCAAGAACAGAATCTCGTCGCGCAAAATGAATCTTCTCAGGGGCGTATTGTTGCTAGCACCACCACAGAAGACGACATGACAATGAAGCAATTATTCCATTTCCAATTCCAACCTGCTGAAGCAAACAATACCGTTTGGATTGTCACCTACACGACCCCTGCTAATGAATTTAACCAACGTGTTGCTAACTTTGAAGACAGCATCGCCAGTTTGCAATTTCCAACATAGAGAATAAGGCAATCGCGTCAGTTCTTAACTTTGAAACGAATCAGCAATAGCGAATACATCAAACGGCCGTGCAACTAAACCAAGTAATTATCGCCTACAAAGCAGGTGACTCCCAAAGCAAGCGTTGGGCTGACACTTACACCGACGCCCTAGAAAAACGAGGTTGTAAAGTTCTAGTTGGTCCAAGCGGTATCAAAGATAATCCCTATCCGGTGTTTTTATCGTCTGTGGGCAATGAAATCGACTTAGCCATTGTTTTAGGAGGCGATGGCACTGTTTTAGCCGCAGCGCGACAATTAGCCCCAGAAGGGGTATTGATTTTAGCAGTGAATGTGGGCGGCCATCTCGGCTTTTTAACGGAACCCTTTGAGTTATTTCAAGATCCAGAAGCCGTCTTAGATCGATTAGAATCAGATCGCTATGCCATCCAACGGCGAATGATGTTGCAGGCACAAGTGTTGGAAGGGGACCGGATTGAACCGGAACCAATGAGCGATACGTTTTATTGCTTAAATGAAATGTGTGTCAAACCTGCCAGCATCGATCGCATGCCCAATTCCATTTTAGAGATGGAAGTAGATGGGGAAGTGGTGGATCAGTTTCAAGGAGATGGCTTAATTGTGGCGAGTCCCACCGGTTCCACTTGTTACACGGCATCTGCCAATGGCCCTATTGTTCATCCGGGGATGGAAGCGATGGTCATTACGCCCATCTGTCCCCTGAGTCTTTCCAGTCGCCCCTTAGTGATTCCTCCTGGTTCCGTGGTTAATGTTTGGCCTTTGGCAGAACAAGAACCGGTTACGAAATTGTGGACTGATGGCGCATTGGGAACCACGATTTGGCCGGGACAGCGCGTGTCAGTCACCATGGCCAATTGTTTAGCCAAATTTATTATCTTACGGGAAGATCATTCCTTCTATAAAACCCTGCAAGAAAAGTTAATGTGGGCAGGAAGCCGGATTCATTATGAAAACAACCATCGCAATGGCGGATCTTAACTCGCCTGTTCTGCTGATTCTGCAGATTGGGCTAATTCTCGCACCACCCGCGAAGCATAGGGACGGATTACCCACCACAAAAACGGAGACAACCAACCTCGCAAGGTGATGGAACATGACACATAGGTTCCAATGAGAGTCGATTCCACTTGGTAGGTAACGCGATTTTCAATTCCGGGAATGGCTAATACGCGCAGACTGAGAAATTCACCGGGATTTACTTTTTCCACAAAGACACGAATCGGAATTGGTGTCAATCGGGTAACCGCTTGATAAATAATCCCAGGTTTGGCTCGTAATCCCTGCGGGGCATTGGTATGATCGAGCAGGGGGTTCCAAGACACATCTCCTAAATTAATCAGCTTTTCCCACAGCGCCTCCACAGAGGCATTGCTTAATACCCGATAAGTTTTGTATAGGGAAAACTGACAGCAAATTTTTTCTTTTCTCGCGATAAACTTAAATGAAAAATTAAGAATCACAACACCTCTCCTGATCCATGACGCCCAGGCAAGTATCCTATTTTAGGAAAACTAGCGTGTCTTGAGGCAAGTTCCTCAAGAATAATTTGTAAAAATTATTAGCCGTTTCTTTTCTTATTTTTATAGCCTAGTTAAAGGATTGTACAATAACTAAATAGCAATATGAGTATCAAAGATACCGAATCCACCTCGACCAAAAATGCTTTTGTTCCCCCTGAAGATGGCAAATCTCGCGTTAGCCATTTTATGAAAACGCTTCAGGACGAAATTTGCAGCGAGTTAGAAGCCCTCGATGGCAGCGGTCAAACCTTTCACGAAGATAGTTGGGAACGGGAAGAAGGCGGCGGCGGCCGAACCCGTGTCATTAAGGGAGGCGATTTATTTGAACAAGGCGGCGTCAACTTCTCGGAAGTATTTGGCAAACAACTTCCCCAGTCGATTCTCAAACAACGGCCAGAGGCTGAGGGCAATGAGTTCTATGCCACTGGCACTTCCATGGTGTTGCATCCTCGGAATCCTTATGTGCCAACGGTTCACCTCAATTACCGCTATTTTGAAGCCGGTCCCGTCTGGTGGTTTGGCGGCGGTGCCGATTTAACCCCTTATTATCCATTTGCTGAGGATGCGGTTCATTTTCATCAGACTTTAAAAAACCACTGCGATCGCCATCATCAAGAGTATTATCCCGTGTTTAAACGCTGGTGCGATGAGTATTTCTACATCAAACACCGTCAAGAAAATCGAGGGATTGGCGGGATCTTTTTCGATTACCAAGATGGTCAAGGAGAATTGTATCGCGGCCCGGATTCCAATAGTGCGGCGGGACAATATAGCAGTCAACTTGGACCCATTGAACAGCGCAGTTGGGAAGATTTATTTGCCTTTGTTCAAGATTGCGGACAGGCATTTTTACCTGCCTATGTTCCGATTGCCAAGGAACGTCGCACCATTGACTATGGGGAAAGAGAACGGAACTTTCAACTCTATCGTCGCGGGCGATATGTTGAATTTAACTTAGTGTATGATCGGGGAACGCTTTTTGGCTTACAAACGAACGGACGTATCGAATCCATTTTAATGTCGCTGCCGCCGTTAGTCCGTTGGGAATACTGTTATCACCCCGAACCCAATACCCGAGAAGCTGAACTCTATGACACGTTCCTGAAACCCCAAGATTGGGTCAATTGGAACCATAAAGGGTAATTTCCCAATCGTTAAGCGATATTTGTTTGGCGAACTGGCAAACAGGTTAAGGGGTAAAGGGAAAATAACTATTTTAATGACGATTCCCCTTGACCTTCTCTTCATCCAAAAAGGTATTCCCTAATCATTTAGGTTAGTTAAGTGGGATTGGACGAGGCGGCTCTATCAGAAGGATTAATGATTCGGCGAGGCCTTGGCAATTTTTTGTAGAAACGAGACAATAGTATAAATAAACAAACTAATTAAAACTAAAGCAACTTAATTAAATCTGTGGATACTCTGCGCACCCTTTCTGAAACCAAACGCACCTTTTATACCCTGCACACTCGTCCCCTCAACTCCATCTATCGGCGGGTGATTGAAGAACTGTTAGTAGAAATGCACCTACTGACAGTTAATGTTGATTTTAAGTATGACCCCATTTATGCCTTAGGGGTAGTGACGGTTTTTGATACCTTTATGCAGGGATATGAACCGGAAAAAGATAAGGAATCCATTTTTAATGCGATTTGTAAAGCGGTTGAACATGATCCCCAACAGTATCGACAAGATGCAGAACGGGTAAAATCAATTGTTGACAATGCGTCTGGTGAAGAAGTAACGGCTTGGTTATGCGAATCCAAACCGTTAGACCAAGCAGGGGATTTAAATGAGGTGTTGCAATCCATTAAAGACAATCCTCGCTTTAAATATAGTCGTTTGTTTACTATTGGACTCTATACTATTCTCGAAACGGCTAATCCCGATTTAATGAACGATGACAACAAACGGGAAGAAACCTTGCAAAGCTGTTGTCAGGCTTTAAATCTACCCAAAGATAAGGTAGATAAAGACCTAGATCTCTATCGCAGCAATTTAGAGAAAATGCAACAAGCGCGATCGGTCATGGAAGATGTGGTCAAAGCAGATCGCAAACAACGGGAACGTCGGCAAGAACAAAATTCCAATCAAGATTCTCAAGATTCTGGCGTCGAATTAGAGAAGAAAACAGAAAACACAGAAGTTTAGAAATTTCTCAGATCATTCATTCAGGTTGGGTGCAAACGAAACCCAACCTCTTATTAGTTTAAATAATTGGCCATTGCCATTTCCTGCACTTGTTTCAAGGGAATTTGATGTTGTTGGGCAATTTGGGCACAATCCTCGTATTCCGGTTGCACATTGATCATTTTGCCTTCTAAAAAAGCGACTTTCACTCGGACAATGCCTATCCCCGTTTCAACTTGCTGAATTTCTCGTTTGAGGGCACGACGAGATTGAAGTTGGCGGCGAATGCCAATGGTGGTCGTTTCTCGAAATAAAACCGTTTCACAAGCAATGATTTGATCGATGGGACAAATGACCGTTACTAATGTTCCCAAGCGAGACTTTTTCATGTTAATAGGTTGCGTAAAGACATCCCATGCCCCGGCGGTAAACAGTAAGTCACGACAGTAAGCCAAGACTTGGGCTGAGAGATCGTCAATTTGGGTTTCTAAAACGGCAACGGTTTCTAAAGTTTCCTCGGTTTCAGCTTCTCCTATCCATAAGCGTAGAATATTCGGCAGGGATAAACTGGCATTGCCTGCCCCAAATCCCACTTGTTTCACTGTCATTGCTGGAAACTCGCCAAATGCTTTGCTGAGGGTAACGGCTAACGCTGCGCCGGTGGGAGTCACTAATTCTTTCTCAATGCCATTGCTATAAACGGGAACGCCTCGCGATTCCCATAATTTAACGACAGCAGGCACTGGAACGGGTAAACGCCCGTGGGAGGCTTTAACAGTCCCGCCGCCAGTGGGCAAGGAAGAACAGTAAATTTGTTCCACTCCTAACCAGTCTAAGCCTAAACAAGTGCCAACAATATCCACAATGGCATCCGTTGCGCCGACTTCATGGAAATGAACGGCATTGGCAGAAACCCCATGCACCTTTCCTTCCGCGATCGCGAGTTCTTGAAAGACGGCTAAACTCCATTGTTCTACACGGGAGGGTAAATTCGCATTTTGAATAAGCGTTTCAATATCAGGAAGATGACGATGGGGGAGGGTAGCGGCAGAAACATTAACCTCAACTTTTGTTGCTGCTTGTCCGTTATGGGAGAGGGAATGGGCTGATAATTGATATTCTTCAGGTAGGCCCAACTGTTGAAGCTGAGAAATGAGATAATCCATCGGGACACCAGCATCAACTAACGCTCCTAAACACATATCGCCCGCAATTCCTGTTGGACAGTCAAAATATACAATTTTTGTCATGGCTACTGTTTATTCAATTCATCCCGAAACCCCCCAAGAACGTGTTCTAGATACGATTGCCGATCAATTAAAGCAGGGGGCTATTATGTTGTATCCCACGGATACAGTTTACGCGATCGGGTGTGACCTTAATGTTAAATCGGCAGTGGAAAAAGTTCGGTTTCTCAAACAGATGAGTAATGACAAACCCCTGACGTTTTTATGTTCTTCCCTGTCGAATATTGCTGATTACGCGATGGTAACTGACAAAGCGTATCGTTTAATGAAACGGTTAATCCCCGGCACTTACACCTTTTTGTTGCCGGCAACCAAAGCTGTCCCTCGGTTGGTGATGAATCCCAAACGAAAAGCAACTGGTATCCGCGTTCCTAATCATACGGTATCCCAAGCCCTTTTAAACAGTTTAGGCAACCCCATTATTTCCACTTCTGCTTATCTTCCTGATGATACGGGAGAGTTGCCAACCCTCGGTTATGAAAAAGCCCGCTTATTTGATGCCTTAGATAAATCAGTGGATATTATTCTGGATGATGGATTGGATTTGGAAACAGAATTTTCCACCATTATTGATCTCACTGCTGATGAACCGGAAATTATCCGCGAAGGATTAGGGATAGAAGAGGCGGAAACTTGGTTGAACTAAAGCGCGGCAGTCCCCATCCTCACCTTCGCTCCGGTCAGCGAAGCGGCGTGGGGAAGGATAGCGCAAAGATTTGAGGACTCAATGTCCGAAAATCTTTCATAACTAATGTTTTGGCTCATTTTGAGATTTAATGTAGTCTTTTAACTTCTCAATAGGCGCACCTCCAGAAGAAGCCACATAGTAGGACTTAGACCAAAAAGATATTCCATCCTTGTCAAATCGCCTCACTTGTTCTGGGAAATCTTTTTTCATTGCTCTGCTGGTGGATGACTTTAGAGACCCCGCTACGGCAGATATCGAGTTTCTTGGATGGAAATCAACTAACAGATGTACATGATCTAATTCTCCAGACATCTCAATCAATTCACAATCCATCTTCTTACAAACCTGCCAACTCATCTCCCGAAGTCTTTCCAGCATTTGTGCTGTTATTATCTTTCTTCTGTAGTGGGTAACAAAAACAAAGTGCAACCGCACGCTAAAAACGCTATGAGAACCTTTTCTTGGCTTGATTGACACAACCTATACCTGTGCTATACTAAGACGATAGTTTAACTAAGTTCTTGTCATGGTTACAACCCGTCGAGTTACTTTCAAGCTGTATCCAAAAAAGTCCGCAGAGAATAAGCTCAATTATGCAAGAAAAGCTCACTGCGACTTATACAATGCCGCGCTTTCCCATCGGAAGACGCAGTATAAGCAGTTTGGCAACTCGATTAGTTACTTTAACCAACAAAATAGTCTTCCAGCGTTTAAGGAGGAATTACCAGAATATAAAGAATTCGGTAGCCATACTCTCCAAGCGACATTAAAACGGGTTGATTTTGGATTTCAACGCTTTTTTCAAGGCTTAGGGAAATACCCTCGATTCAAAAAGAGAAGAAATTATCGAGGCTGGACTTATCCCGATAAAGCAGGTTGGAAAGTACATTCTGACGGGGAAAATGGCTATCTTGAGCTTAAAGACTTGGGATTAAAAATCAAAATGCGAGGTCAAGCAAGAACTTGGGGAACTCCTAATACTTGTACCATCTTTTGGGATGGAAAAGATTGGTATGCCTCGATTACAGTTCAGTGCGAACCAACCAGAGAAACGGGCTTTGGGGCAATCGGTTTGGATTTTGGGTGTAAGGTAGCAGTCGCTACTTCTAATGGGGATTTGATCGAAGCTCCTAAATTTCAAGCCAAAGCTCAAGAGAAAGTCAATCAGCTTTCCAAAAACCTGAGGCGGAAACGTCGTCCAGAAAAAGGAAAGGTAAGAGCATCACGAAGATGGAAAAAACACCAAAAGCAAATTAGCAAAGTTAAGCGTAAAGTCTCCAACAAGAGACATGACTGGTCACATCAGGTAGCAGCACAAATAGTTAGCGATAATAGCATGGTTGCTACAGAGAAATTGACGCTTAAAGGAATGACTCGCAAAGCGGGAGGCAAGGGCAAAAAGCAGAAAGCTGGTCTAAACCGTTCTTTGCTTGATGTTGCCATCGGGATGACGGGAGATAACATTAAATACAAGGTTGAGGAAGCAGGTGGGATCTACACCGAAATTCCCACTCGAACGGTTAAACCGACTCAACGCTGTGTTAAGTGTTGGAAGTTAACCAAAAAGACCCTAAGCGATCGAGTTCATCATTGCCAGCATTGTGGTCATTCCGAAGATAGAGATATTAACGCATCTCAAGTCATGCTTGAGGCCGCGTTACGGGGTACGGGACGTGCCTCGTCAGACGCAGAGTCATCTAGCTCTACATCATGCTCCAAGCATGGCGCAACTAGGGGCGAAAAAG
>JBDGQV010000003.1:17267-86883 GCA_042218725.1 Halothece sp.
GAGTCATCTAGCTCTACATCATGCTCCAAGCATGGCGCAACTAGGGGCGAAAAAGAGGAGCGACCCCGCGCCGTCTTACGGCGCTAGGGAACGCGCGACGATGCGGGAATCCGCAAGGAAGCGTCAGAAACCGCAATCTCAGGTTCGACCCAAGCGCGATTGTATCGCGCATTGGAAAGCGAACCTCCAGCCGAAGGCGGATTGCGAGTAGTTCATCAAATCAAGAAGATGAAATTGATTTAGATTTCTATTTGTTAGCGATAATTATTCGGGATTGGTGTTTTGTTGTTGACTTCCATTGTCCTGATTGCTTTGAGTCATCCGTTCCGCAGCACTGGCAATATCAATGCCGGTACTTTCTTTTAACTGTTCCATGAAGGTTGCCAATTTTGTAGCATTGCCGCCATTGGCGGGATCAATGACGGTTACTTTCTGTACGTCAATTTCAGGCACGGTACTAACCATACTGTTTAACAGCGGTTCTAGTTTTTGGAATAGGAAAATTTCGCGGGCATTTTCACCGGCAGCTAGCCAAGAGTTTGCCAGATTCCTGAGCCCTTCTGCTTGCGCTTTTCCGTCTTCAATAATGGTGGCTGCTTGTCCTTTTGCATCTGCTTGCGCCCGTTGACAGTCCGCTTCAGCAGGGGCAACTACATCCGCTTGCAGTTGTTTTTCTACTTGCTTGCGCCGTTCCCGTTGCACCCCTAATTCAGCTTGGGTACGAGCGACTTCTGCTGCCACTTCCGATTCTGCTTCAGCAATTCCGGCTTCCCGTTGCGTTAAGGCATTTTGTAAACGACGATTGGCTTCAGCGCGAGCGGTTTCAATTTGGGCATCAATTTGTCTCAGGGAAGTATTTTTCTTGTTTTCAGCGGCTTGCAGTGCCGATTCCATTTTGGCATTGGCCTCAGCAATTCGAGCATCTCGCATTAAGTCTGCTCGTTGTTTACGCCCAATGGAGTTTAGATAGTTAACTTCATCGGAAATGTTTTGAATTTGCAAGTTGTCTAATACTAAGCCTAGTTTTTGCAAATCGTCTTCGGCTTCTTCTAAGAGACTGCGAGCAAATGCCATTTTGTCTTCGTTGACTTGTTCTGGGGTAAGACTGGCCAGAACTCCTCTTAAATTCCCTTCTAGGGTTTCCCGGGCAATTTTTTCAATTTCTTTTTGGCTTTTTCCTAATAACCGTTCGATCGCGTTGTGAATGGTGGGTTCTTCTCCAGCGACTTTAATATTGGCCACGCCATCCACTTTCAGCGGAATGCCCCCTTTAGAGTAAGCATTGGTCACTTTCAAATCAATAATCATGTTGGTAAGATTCATCCGAAACACTTTTTCCAACAGCGGTTTACGGATGCTGCTTCCCCCTTTGACTAAACGATAGCCGACGCTTTTGTCACCTGCCGCTTGACGACCGCCGGCAAATATTAGAATTTCACTGGGCTGACAAATATAGTACAAATTTTTGATGACCAGTCTCATTGCCCCTGCGCCCCCAAACAGGACAACCAGTAAAATAAAAATTAAATTCATGTCTCTTGTTCCTCCGTTTTTGTTTGCTTAGCATTCTTATTTCTTTGGCCGCTCAGGGTAATGCCCAAGGTTTCTTCCGATTGTTGTAAAAACTGACGAATCATTTCCGGATAGGCATTGGATAGGGAAGCCAGCGCTTTGCCATCGCCATTGTCAATGACACTGACTTCTCCCAGGTGTAAGCGGTGAGGAACTTTCGCCGCCTGTTGCAAAATCATCTCCATCCGTTGCACCAGGAACAATTCTGAGGCATCAACCCCCGTATCTTGCCAAATTTGCGCTAACATTTCGTTAACTTGCGCTGAGGCTTTACTATCTTCAGCCACCTTGGCTGCGTTGCCTTTTGCCTTCAGTTCATCCGCTTGTTGTTGGGCTTGCGCCGGCAACACTTCGTCCACTTCTAAGCGGGCTGTTTCTAATTCCGATCGCGCTTCTTGCAGTTCTTGTTGGGCTCTCGCTCTCGCTTCGTCAGCGGCTACTGTCGTGCGCTCTTCTTCAATTTTGGCTTGTTTTTGTTCTTGGGCGGTAATGCGCTGCAGTTCATTTTCTTTTTCTTGGATGGAAGTCGTGGCTTGCGTTTCGGCAACTTCCGATTGACGGTTGCAGTCGGCTTCAACTTGTTCCGCTTCGGCTACAGCATTGGATTCAGCAATTTCGGCATCGCGAACGACAGTGGCAATTTGCCGCCGTCCAATGGAGTTGAGATAATCAACCTCATCAGAAACACTTTGGATTTTGAGGGTATCCAGTTGTAAACCCAGCTTGGCCATGTCGCTGCTCACATCATTGGCAATGCGAGTCGCAAATTCCAACCGATCTTCGTTCAGTTGTTCCGGTGTCAGGGTTGCCACAACACCCCTTAAATTGCCTTCTAGGGTTTCTCTAGCGACACGGGAAATATCGGCGCGATCGCGCCCTTGAAACCGTTCAATGGCATTGCCCACTAACGACCAATCCCCAGAAATTTTCACATTGGCAATAGCTTGAATATTCAGCGGCGTGCCGCCTTTAGCATAAGCATTGCTCACTTCAATGGGAATGGGAATTGTGGTTAAATCCATGGTTTCCACTTGTTCTAAAATCGGGATCCTAAAGGTTCTTCCCCCATAAATCACCCGATAGCCTAAGGTTTGTCCATCTTTGCGTTTGTATTTGCGACCGGAAATAATCAAAATTTTATTGGGATCGCAAATTTGCACTAAGCTATTAATGACGCCAATGCCCACAATGGCAACTGCGCCAACGGCAATCGCGCCAATCAGGAATCCTCCCGGCAAATTGCTCATCCAAGCATTGCTATTGCTTTGGGCAAAAACCGGAGAAGGTGACACTTCGGCCACCGTTTCAGTTCGGGTTTCTAATTCTCGTTGCTGAACCATGGTTCAATAAACTCCAGGTGCTTATTCGTTATCTTGGAGAGTATCTGCTGAAACGACCCAAAGCTTGTTATCTTGATAGGAAACAACCAAGACTTGTTCTCCGGGCTGAAATTCAGTTTCTTGTTCCGTCATTGCAGAAAATCCGACAGTCGATCCTTTAATCGGAAGTTGCACTTTGCCTCGACTATTTTGATCAAAGGGAATTTCCACTGTTCCAATCACGCCGACAAGATCATCCGTACTCGCCATGCTATTGGTATAATTGCCTCCTAAAGCCCGCAATAACCAAGCCATTGCCGTTCCAATCAGCAACCCCATCAAAGCAGCAATTAATGCAATGACACGGTCCCCTAAATTCGGTTGCAGCCAAGTTAAGGCTAATCCGGTAACACCAAAAAAACAAATCCCGAATGTCCAAAATTTAAAGCTAAAAAAGGGCAACCACAGCTTTTTTTTAGAAGAAGATTTCGCTAACCAGGGATTGGGTTGTTTTTCCGTTTTCCCCTGATGAGTTCCGAAATCAACATCATCTACTTCGGAATCGGCATCAAAGTCAGCATCAGCATCAGCATCAAGATCAAAGCCATCTAAGCCGCCTGATACTGATAACAGAACAAAGAGACCACCAATTAAAGAACAGGCGATGTAAATAATGAGCATGGGTTTGAGATAATCGGCTTGGGATTGAGGAGCAAAACTTCTTTGACCGAGTTAGGTTTTACTTTAAACAAGGGTTTTCAAAAGTGCAAGAGAATTTTTACTGAACCATAGAAAATCGCTAAATATTTATATTTCTTAACAACTTTCCTGAAAACTCAAACTCATTGCTTGTCTTCTGCTCAAGAGGATGCCAAAGTATCTAGTGAAAGTGAACTCGATGTGTGCACAGTAACTTAGGATTAACGAGACTGAAACAGAACCTTATGCAACTTGACCGAGCAAGCGGAATTTTATTACACCCCACTTCCTTTCCGAGTCGTTACGGAATTGGAGATTTAGGCGCTGAAGCCTACGAATTTGTAGATTTTTTAGCAGCAAGCGGCCAAAGACTTTGGCAAGTGCTGCCTTTAGGCCCCACTGGCTTTGGGAATTCTCCCTATTTATCTTATTCGGCATTAGCGGGCAATCCGTTGTTAATTAGCCCTGATAAGCTGATTGAACAAGGATTGTTAACCCGAGAAGATGTTGCCAATCTTCCGGAATTTCCCGAAACTAAAGTCAATTATGACCACGTTGAGTCCGTCAAAATGCCGCTGTTGCGGAAAGCGTTTGAACGATTTGCCAAATTGCCGGAAGAACAGCGCGGCGGCTATCATGAGTTTTGCCATAAACATGAATATTGGGTAGAAGATTTTGCCTTTTTCATGGCCTTAAAAGATGCTCATGGGGGCATTAGTTGGCACGAATGGGAAGAAGGACTTGCTAAGCGCGATCCTGAAACCTTAAATGAATGGAAAAAGCACTTGGGATGGGAGATTTATTTTCATAAATATCTCCAGTTTGAGTTTTATCGGCAGTGGAAAAATCTGAAAAATTACGCCAATGAGCGACAAATTAAAATCCTTGGCGATATTCCCATTTATGTGGCTCACGACAGCATGGCGGTTTGGGTTCACCAGGATATCTTTTGCCTAGATCCCGAAACCTGTCAACCATCCTGGATGGCAGGGGTTCCCCCAGATTATTTCAGTGAAGGCGGTCAATTATGGGGCAATCCCGTTTATGATTGGGAACAAGTTGAAGCCAATGGCTTTGATTGGTGGTTGCATCGCTTTGAGGGAACCCTCGATTATGTCGATTTACTCCGCATTGACCATTTCCGTGGCTTTGAATCGTTTTGGGCCATTCCGGAAGGAGAAAAAGACGCTCGCAATGGCCATTGGGTGAAAGCCCCAGGCGAAAAATTCTTTAACCTACTGCAAGAAAGGCTTGGTGAACTCCCCATTGTAGCGGAAGACTTAGGGATTATTACCCCGGAAGTGGAAGCGTTGCGCGATCAGTTTGGGTTTCCTGGCATGAAAGTATTGCACTTTGCCTTTGATTCCGGCCCTGGAAATCCCTATTTACCCTTTAATTACGGGCGCAATTGTTTGGTGTATACCGGAACTCACGACAATGACACCACCGTCGGCTGGTATAAAAAACGCAATGCTGAGCAAAAAGAGCGGGTTCGACAGTATCTTGGCGGTTCTGGACCAGAAGGGATTCATTGGAATCTGATTCGTCTTGCCTTAGGTTCTGTTGCCAATCAAGCCGTAATCCCATTACAGGATATTTTAGGTTTAGGCAGCGAAGCGCGAATGAATACACCGAGCAGTTTAGGGGATAATTGGTCCTGGCGATATCGTCGCGATGAACTAACTAACGAACTGCGTGAGCGACTAAGACTGTTAACCGAACTCTATGGTCGCGCCCCTCAGTAACGTGACGGGGTTGACGGGGTGACACAATTTTTAATTTGGTTTCCCCTCTCCCCTTATTGAGGCTAGGCTAAAAAAGCCCGTTTCCCATTTGGCATAATGGTTGCCCAATTCGTTTTCGCCTCTGCTAATTGCTTCTCTGTAATTTTGGCATTGGTTAAATTGGCCCCGCAAAAATTGGCTTCTGCGAGTTTGGCATCTTTAAAGTTGGCTAACGTTAAATCAGCTTTGCGGAAATCAGCTTTTTGCAAATCGGCGCTGCTAAAAAAAGCATTGTGCAGTTTGGCTTCCCGTAAACTAATCCGACGCAAGTTGCCATTGGCAAAATCCGCTTCTCTTAAGTCCGCTTTTTGAAAATTTACTTGAATTAACTGAGCATTACGGAAAATGCTTCTGTTTAGATTAGCTTCTTGCAGATCAAGTTGATATAAGTTTACCTCGGAAAAATCTCGTCTTCCTTTCTTGTATTGATTAATCACGTCGTTAGCTGTTAGTTTTCGGGAACTTGAAGATTTGCTTTTTCCCCCCGTTAAACGTCCTCTTGAGTAATAGCCTTGGCTTTGATCTCTCCTGGTGCGACTGGTGGGCAACCCCATCCGAGTGCGGCGTTGGCGAATTGACTCTGCAAGTTGAGCACTCCAACTGGAACAATAAGATTCCGGTTGTGATTGATCTAGATTGCCGCTATTTCCCGAAGGATTCCGTTTCACTAATCCTTGGGAGAGACTTTCTTCATAAGTTTCCATGTCTAAAGCATCTAAAACCGCTTGGGCTGATTGGTAGCGATCGCGCACTGCCATCTCCATCATTTTTTGCAATACTCCCTGAAAGTGATGGCTGAGATGATGAACATAACGTTCCCAATCCAAAGCACCGGTGCGGGAGTGATACCCAATATCTTTGGGGGCTTTTCCAGTTAGAAGGTAAATACAAGTCGCCCCTAAGCTATAAATGTCACTGGCATAAGTCGGTCGCATGGCCATTTGTTCCGGGGGAGAATAGCCAGGCGTTCCCACCGCAAATGAGGTGAGTTGGTTATCACCGGACATATCCGCTGCCATGACTTCATTTACCCGATTTTTCACTGCCCCAAAATCAATTAAGACGAGTTTTTGATCAATCTCGCGACGAATCAAGTTAGCGGGTTTAATATCGCGGTGAATGACTTTTTGGGAGTGAATGTAATCAAATAGGGGTAGAATTTCCGTTAAAAACTGACGCACTGCGGCTTCGCTAAAGGGGCCATTTTCTTTGACTTGCTTCTGCAAGTTTGATCCTTTGACAAACTCCTGTACTAAAAAAAACTGTTCTTTTTCTTCAAAATAATCCAACAAGCGGGGCACTTGGGGATGATTGCCCAATTTTCCCAATGTCTCTGCTTCCCGTTCAAACAATTCCCGCGCCATTTTCAAAAAATTCGCCGTGGTGTTGGCCGGACGCAGTTGTTTAATCACGCAAACCGGGTTTCCCGGCAAGCCGGTATCGACCGCTAAAAAAGTGGCCCCAAACCCTCCTTGCCCCAGGGTTTTGCCTACCATATAGCGACCATTGAGTTTGAGATCGCTTCCACAGCTTTGACAATGTCTCGCATTGTTGGGATTTTTTGGTTCAGGGCAAGACGGATTCAAACAGTAAATCATCTTGTTCACTCAAAGATACAGTTTTCGAGATCATCTGAGAGAGGATCAGCTTTGAAAGGTAACTTGTTTATTTGATCACAATACAAGTAATAAAAATCACAAGCAACATAATATTTAAATTAGCTTTAGGTTATCTCTAGCATATCTTACCCGTTATCTATCAAGAGAAAGACAAATCATATATCTTGGCGAGAGCACCAGAGAGTGTCACAATAAAAAAGCTGAGTTTTAAAGTTGCACCAAACCAAACAAGTCGATGCGAGTCTCTCTAAACTGGTTGCAGGAATTTGTTGATCTAGATCTTACCCCAGAAGCGTTAGCCGAAACGTTAACGATCGCGGGATTTGAAGTGGAAGAAATTGAATACCGTCGCCGCTTTGCTGAAGGCGTCGTGGTGGGAAAAGTTTTAGAATGCAATCAGCACCCCAATGCCGATAAATTGACGGTTTGCCAGGTTGATATCGGCAACAATGACCCCCTCAATATTGTTTGCGGGGCGGCGAATGTAGGCCCGGAAATCTATGTTCCTGTCGCTACAATTGGAAGTTATTTACCGGTAAAAGATCTAAAAATCAAACGCAATAAGCTGCGAGGCGTGGCTTCGGAAGGGATGATTTGTTCTTTAGCCGAATTAGGCTTAGAAAAAGAGTCGGAAGGCATTCATATTTTTACAGAAGAAAATTTAACGTTAGGAGAACCGGTTTATCCGATTCTGGGACTGGATGATGTGGTGCTAGACTTGACAACAACGGCCAATCGTGCCGATGCTTTGAGTATGGTTGGGGTCGCGCGAGAAGTGGCTGCGTTGACCAGTGCCAATTTGAGGCTTCCCAATCCCCCAAAGCCAACCTTCGCAACGAGCAGCGATTCCGTAATTAACGTTCAGGTCACGGAAACCAGTGCTTGTCCGGCCTATATCGGAACCGAAATTACGAATTTAAAACTTGCCCCTTCGCCGCAATGGTTGCAACGACGGTTGCAAGCGGCGGGCGTCCGTCCCATTAATAATGTTGTTGATATTACCAACTATGTGCTGTTGGAATGGGGACAACCCTTACATGCCTTTGACCGGGAACGTCTCAAGTCAGTGGCAGGGAGCGATAATTTAACGCTTGGTGTACGACTTGCCCAAGCCGGAGAAACCTTAACCACCCTCGATGGACAATCTCGGGAACTGCAGTCGGAAAATTTGATTATTACGGCCAATGATGTGCCCGTTGCCCTGGCGGGGGTTATGGGAGGCGAAGATACGGAAGTTAATGACCAAACCCAGAATATTGTCTTAGAAGCGGCATTGTTTGAACCGGCAACTGTCCGACGTTCGGCGCGGGCACAAGGAGTGCGGACAGAAGCCTCGACTCGCTATGAACGGGGCGTGAATCAAGCCGAGTTGGAAACCGCCGCACAACGCGCGATCGCGCTTCTGGTAGAATTAGCCCAAGGCAGTGCCACCCAACAGGCGGTTGCTGATAGCCGTCCCACCCCAGACCAATGGCAAAGACAGCTCACCCTGCGCTTAGACCGGATTCATCAAGTGTTAGGCGCTGTTACCAACCGAGACAATGGGCAACTTGCCAACGAAGATGTGGAACGCATCTTGACTGCTTTAGGCTGTGAACTCACTGCCCATGCTGATGCTGCCAGTTGGACAGTAACCGTTCCCGCTTACCGCTACCATGACTTAGAACGGGAAATTGATTTAATTGAAGAAATCGCCCGTCTCTATGGCTACGACTATTTCGGGGATACGCTTCCGGAAAAAACCCAACCGGGAACCTTATCCTTCCGGCAAAAAGGGAAAAACCAAATTCGGGAAGCCATGCGGGCAGTTGGTTTAACAGAAGTTCTCCATTATTCCCTAGTGAAGCCCCAAGGAGATGCCGTTGTTCTCGCCAATCCCCTGTTCCAAGAGTATTCGGCACTGCGCACGGAATTGCTTAGCGGGTTAATTAATGCCTTTTCCTACAATCTCAGCCGCGGCAATGGTCCCTTAAATGCCTTTGAAATTGGACGACGGTTTTGGCAAGGAGAAAGCGGTCTCGGGGAAGCCGATACCGTTGCTGGGATTATGGGCGGCGAGTTCTTTCCCGGCGGGCGTTGGACTAACTCCGGTCAAGCCCAAGCCATGAGTTGGTATCAAGCCAAAGGGTTATTAGAAGCAGCGTTTACTCGCTTAGGTTTAAGCGTCAGCTATCAAGCCACCGAAGAAGATGAACGGTTGCATCCTGGACGCACAGCGATTCTATCTTTAGATGAGCAACGATTAGGCATTTTTGGGCAACTGCATCCGCAATTCCGTCAAGAACATGACCTTCCCGAAGCGGTTTATGTGTTCAGTTTCGACTTAGAAGTCTTATTAGATGCCCTCGCCAAACAAAATCTGTCGCAATCGCGCTTCTCTCCCTTCTCAACTTATCCTGCTGTGGCGCGAGATATTGCTTTTTATGCGCCCATTGATCTGCCGGTTGCCGACTTAATCCAGGCGATGGAAAAAGCAGGCGGCAATCTGTTAGAAAATATTGAATTATTTGATGAATATCGCGGGGAAAATGTCCCAGAGGGGCAACGCAGTTTAGCCTTTAGTTTAACCTATCAAGCCCCGGATCGAACGTTGACTGATGAGGAAGTGGAACCCTTGTTGGAAAAAGTTCGGTCTGCGTTAACGGAACAATTTGCTGTCACCTTAAGGAGTTAAAACCATGCCCAAATATGTCATGTGGGGCAGTTATTGCGATAATGTTGAAGAAAAACGCGCCCCCTTTCGCCAAGCCCATCTCGATGGCTTAAAAGCCCAAAAAGAAGCAGGAACCTTGTTAACCATTGGACCAACGAAAGATTTAAAGCAAGTCTTTGCCTTGTACGAGGCGCCCGATGAAGCGACCGTTCGGCAGTTAGTGGAAAACGATCCCTATTGGCAAAACGGGATTTGGACGGAATATGAAGTGAAGGAATGGATACAAGCCTTTTAATGGGATTGATGCGACCAAGTTAAGGTTCCGGTTTCCCCATCTATAGTTACTGCTTCTCCCACGGGTAAAACGGCATTGACGCCATCATGTCCAAACGGTAAATTAGAGACGATGGGACACTTTAAGTTCCCAGTTCCATCACGCAATACGTCCTCCACTGTGCAACTGACGCTTCCTTGGGGTGGTTCACAACGACTAAATCGCCCCAAGGCAAGTCCGCCAATTTGGTTTAAAACGCCGGAAAGCCGCCATTGCGTCAACATGCGATCAATGCGATAGGGAACTTCACTGACATCTTCCAGCGCAAGAATAACGCCTTCTAAACTGGGTTGAATGGGCGTTGCCAACAAATGGGTTGCTACGGTTAAATTCGCAGGCAGCAACCGCCCGGTAACTTGGCCGCCGCCCCAACCGTCTCCCTGCAAGGAAGGAAGTTGTTGCGTCTCCAGATAATTAAACAGTCGTTGGATTGACCAATCCGGTTCCGCAGCAAGGGTGGTTAAGACGGGGGCATGCAATCCCATAATTCCCTGATTGTAAAGACTCCAGAGAAGGGCAGTGACATCGGAAAACCCTAGCAACCATTTTGGCGGCGAGGCTGTTTCCCATGCCCATTGTTCCAGTAACCGCATACTGCCATAACCGCCCCGACTGCAAACAATGGCTTTATACTTGGGATTCGTCCATGCTTGGTGCAGTGCTTGGCGACGTTGTTCATCGCTTCCTGCCAGATAGCCCTGTTGTTGATCGTGGTCTATAAATTCCAGTTTATAAGCGCGATCGCGCCAAATGCGCAATCCTTTCTCAAATCGGTCTGTTTCTTGCAACGCGCCACTGGGAGAAATTACAGCAATAGTATCCCCCGGTTGCAACGGGGGAGGCGTGAAAAATGCGCTCATTTTCTTTCATCTTAATTGTTTGAATTGTCAAACACTAATTCTAACCGTTGTTGCGATTCTTTGAGGGCTTCTTTGGGATCTTTTTTATTTAATAAACTGGCTTCGATCGCGCGCCCAAAGTTTTCTGATAAACGGGTATAATTGGGAATAATAGGGCGAACTTTGGCAACATCCATTTGCTCTAAAAAGACTTTTAACACCGGATTTTCTGCCACAAATTGTTGATATTTTTCACTTTGTTGCGCCTTGACATTAATGGGTAAATATCCCGTTCGTAACGCCCATTTGGTTTGAAACTCCTTGCTTAAAATAAATTCTAGAAACTCAAAACAAGCTTTTTCTCGCTCCGGATTAGTTTTAAAAACAAATAAGTTTTCCCCTCCCACAACTGCCGCTTCTTGCTCTTTTTTCGGAAAAGGAAACACATCATAATCTATATCCGTTTCACTTAATTGCCCTAACGTCCAGGGTCCGGTCACTTGCATGGCAGCTTGTCCCGATAGAAAATTGTCTAGGATATAACCTCGTTCTGGCGGCGATAACATTGCCCAGTCTTTTTTAACTAACTTTGCCCCAAAATTTAAAGCGCTAATTGTTCCGTCATTAACTAAATTCGGTTGATTATTTTCCGTCAGCAATTCTCCTCCAGCGCTATAAACAAATGGCAGCCAAGTAAAGACCGTCCACTCGCCTTTTCCTAAGGATAAAAACATGCCATGTTGATCAATCAACCCATCTTGATCAAAATCTTTGGTTAATTTTTTGGCAGTCGCTTCTAATTCATCCCACGTTTTGGGAATTTCTTCAATTCCTGCTTCCTCAAATAAGGAAGGACGATAAAAAATTCCTGCATTGTTGGTAGCAAACGGAACGGACCAAATGTGATCATTTAATTCCATGCTTTCAAACAAAACCGGATCAATTTCATCTTTGAGCGGGGATTGATTCAGCCAGTCATCTAAGGGCCGAATTGCCCCCAACTCTACTAATTGACCGGTTAATTGCGGAACAAACCATAGCATATCAGGGGGAACATCTCCCACTACTGCCGTTAAAATTTTCGGCAACTGGGCATCCGGTTGACCAATATAAATGGCATCAACTTCCACCTCCTGATGCGTCTCATTAAATTGATCCACTAAGTCTTGAAACACTTCTCGATTTGGCGGTGGATTAATCCCATGCCAGAGCGTTAATTGGGTTGCGCCCGCTTCATTTTGAGAACTGTTTAAAGCGGTACAACCTGTTAAGAGTAAACTGAAACTGAGGACAATAATACTAGCAACTAATTTGATTCTAGAAACCATTTTTAGCGTTTGAAATAAATGATAATTATCCAAATAAATTACTGAATCTGAGCTACCTCATGGCGATTAATACAGGCGCATTGGTAAATTGATGATTAGAGAATTAGATAAAAAATATTATGCCAACAACGATTCCAACGAAAACTAAGCCGACGATAGAAACTTTAGCCAAATTATATCTTAATCAGGAACCGGCAATTGTGTCTGATGAAATCAAAGCGGAATTTTGCGATTGGATTTTAGCGCAATTTCAAGTGCTTCCGTTTGCTGTACAAGCTGACTATACCATGCACTACAGTAACGCAACGGAAATGTTTGAAGATATTGCCAATGAGCATCTTTGGGTTTCCATGGCAGAATATGATTCAGAATTTTACAACCATGTCTTCTGTGGTTTTGCGTTGCTTGCTGTTCACGATTATGACCATTATCAAACCCAAAGTAATTTCACCTTAGAAGGAGAGATTCAAGCCTATAAAAAAATAGCAAGTCGGGCTCCCCGTTTAGAAATTCAGAAGATTTTATATTCGGAACTTGTTTTAAAGTCAGCAGCGCGTTTGTATCTAGGAAAAAGACCAGAACCAAAAGTTATTTTTCCTTAATCTCCCTCTAATTTAACTTTGATGAAATTCGTTCTTTTATGATTGGTAGCGACTTCCTTATCAAAACTAATAAACTAATACGAGATCAAGACTTCTATTCAATTTCATTATCGCCAGTTAAATACCAATCAACAGCAATGACAGAATTAGCTCCATTTTTGACTAAGGGCAGAATCATATCAACGACTTTTTTGTGTTCGGGATGAGGAATATAAGCATCGCGGGCTTCCACACTTTCAAACCGCATAGTCATGCCATAATTAAATCCCTGATTTAGCCCTTCGGGACTGTTATGCGGTCCATAAGAAATTGATAAGATACCGGGGATTTTTTCCTGAGTCTTGAATGAAACAATCGACCGAAAGACCTCATCAATTTGGTCTTGCGAAATATCGTCTCTAAATTCAAAGAGAACGGTGTGTTGAACTTGTGTTTGCTGATATGGTTTTGTCATTTCCTTAAGTTAAATTTTGAAATAAAAAATTACAAAAAGTTAAACGTTATTTTCTGCAAATTTTCATTCAAAAGTATATAATAATGTTCTTTTAGAATCAATGTTAGCGCCATACTTTTCAGAGTTTAAAACATTCTTAAATCTGAGCTAGCTCAGAGAAAATTCGAAATTTGCTCTCTATACTAAAAATATGCTGTAAAAGCCAGAACCGTGCACTCTAGAGTTCATTAGTTTAACCTCTCATTCCGAGGCGAGCGTTCTCAAATTTCCGAAGGAGAACTATTCACCATGACCACTGCAACGAATGCGCCAAGAAAAACCAATGCCCAAGCCTGGTATAAGCCCATTATTTCGCCGGAACATGGGGTCTATGTGGTGTTATTCGCCTCTTTCGCCATTGGCGTTGCCCTCGCCGGGCAGTGGAATTGGGCAACGACTTTAGCGCTAATCTGCGCATTTTTGGGATTTCAGGCGGAACATCCCCTTGTTTTGCAAATTAAACAGCGTAAATCTTGGAAACCTCGTCTCCTGGTTTGGGGAGGCGTTTATGGGGGAACTGCTTTGGTGATTGCCGCTTACCTCTGCTTCATCCAAAGCAATGCCTTGTTCCCCTTGTTGGCAATTTACAGCAGTGCTGGATTAGCGTTACTCGTCGATGCAGTTGCTGTTTTCCGTCGCGGCCAAAAATCCATTGTTAATGAAATGGTGACGTTTGCCGCTGTTTGTTTAGCCGTTCCCTTTGCCTACATTGTTACCGCCAATAGCTTTACCCCAACAGTTGTTAGTTTTTGGGCACTCTGCACCCTTTATTTTTCCGGGACGATTTTTAGCGTCAAGCTGCGTAAGGTGAAGGATAACGAGGCATTGCGGGCTGCCTTCAAGCGATTTGCCGTTTATCACGCGATCGCGCTGTTAGTGATTTTAACGCTCTACCTAACCGGCTGGTTGTCGCTTATTCCTGCCCTTGCCTTTATGGTACTGCTATTGAAAGCACTGTTTATTACGATTCGATTGCCGTGGTATCGCACAGTTGCCATTACGCGCGTGGCAACATTAGAGACCACTTCATCCTTATTGTTTGCCATAACAGTGATTATCTCTTTACTCCCGGCAAAGCTGTAAAACAACTCTGCAAATAAAAATCCTGATTCAAAAGGAGGAAGTTAATATGACCACGCCCTCAATTGGTGTTGCCAAAAAGAAACGCTTCGGCGTGAAAAATTTAAGTCTTCCGGCATGGCTGGTTCTCATTTGTATTGTTACCTTTAGTGTTTTATTAGGCGCTGGGGCTGCCATTTCCAAATATGCCCCGCCACAACCGGCAACCATTGCGTCTCCGCAACAGGAAACTCTGTTTACCGGAGAGGATATTCAAAATGGGCAAGAACTTTATTTAGCCCGAGGCGGCCAACACATTGGCAGCATTTGGGGTCACGGCAGCTATCTTGCCCCGGACTGGACGGCTGATTTGCTCCACCGTTGGGGATTGGCCACAGCAGGGGTTTTGTATGCCAATGATCCCACCTTTAGCCAAGAAGAGTTAGAAGCCCTGTCTGCGCCGGAACGCGCTAGCCTGGAAGCTCGGGTGGAACAACAGTTTAAGCCCAATCGTTATGATGCCGAAACTGAGCAACTGTTATTAACTGAGGCGCAAACCCAAGGGCTAAAGCACGTCTTTGGCGAATACAAAGATTTGCTCACCAGAGGATCAGCGGAACACTCCATTCCCAGCAATTGGTTCCGCAATCCGGAAGAAATCCATGATGTGACAGCGTTCTTTACTTGGACGGCTTGGGCTGCTTCCGCCAATCGTCCCAATGCGCCGTTTTCCTACACGGTAAATTGGCCTCATGATGACCTAGTTGGCAATGAAGCCCCTGGTGAATTCCTTGTCTGGTCAATTGTCTCCGTGGTGGTTTTAATCGGGGTCATTGGCTTATTCCTGTATATCTATTTGCGTCAAGGCGATGCGGATGAAGTGCAGACCGTGCCGGAACGTCCGGCAATTCGCTGGGCAAGCCCGAGTCAAAAGGCAACCACGCTCTTTTTCGGTGTTGCCATGGCGCTGTTTTGCGTCCAAATTTTGATGGGCATGGTAACTGCCCACTATGCAGTGGAAGGAGAAGGCTTCTATGGCATCCCGTTGCAAGACTATCTCCCCTATGCCGCGTCTCGCACCTGGCATTTACAATTAGCGGTATTTTGGATTGCCACCTGCTGGTTAGCAGCCGGACTCTACTTTGGCCCGCGCTTTGGCAAAATTGAACCGAAACGCCAATGGTGGGGCAATAGCACATTGCTGGTCGCGTTAACTGTTGTAGTTATTGGTTCCATGATTGGTGCTTGGGCTGGTGTACAAGGGGTTTTTACCAGCGACAACAGTTTCCTGTTTGGCCACCAAGGCTATGAATATGTGGAACTGGGGCGCATTTGGCAACTTCTTCTCATTGGCGGCATGGTGTTCTGGCTGTGGTTAATGTTCCGTGCGCTGAAACCGGCGTTGAAAGAAGAAGGCAGTCGCACCGGATTAAATCATTTCTTCCTTTACAGTGCCATTACCATTCCCCTGTTCTATGCCTCGGGCTTAATGTACACCAACCAAACCCCCCTCAGTGTTGCGGAATACTGGCGTTGGTGGGTGGTACACCTCTGGGTAGAAGGCTTTTTTGAAGTCTTTGCCACGGTTGCCATTGCTTATCTCTGCAGCGAGTTGGGATTCCTAAGAAAATCCTCGGCACTACGGGCAACGTATCTAACCACGATTCTCTATCTCGGCAGCGGCGTCATTGGCACCCTACACCACCTTTATTTCGCGGGAACGCCCTCCTTTATTGCTGCTATGGGGGCGGTTGCCTCGGCGTTAGAAGTGGTCCCCTTAACCCTGATTGGGTTTGAAGTGGTAAAAACCTTGCGCCTCTCCCAACAAGCGGAAGGCTTCTATCGCTGGCCGTTGCGCTTCTTTATTGCCACCTGTTTCTGGAACTTAGTGGGCGCTGGTGTCTTCGGCTTCCTGATTAATCCGCCGATTGTTCTCTACTATTCCCAAGGCATCAATACCACCCCAATTCATGCTCACTCTGCCCTATTCGGGGTTTATGGCTGTCTCGCGATCGCGCTTATGTTGTTCTCCTTGCGGGAAATTGTGCCGGATCAGGCTTGGAACGAAAAATTGCTGCGCGTTTCCTTCTGGGGATTAAATGGCGGCTTAGGCTTAATGTTGGTGTTTGGGTTAATTCCCAATGGCTTCTACCAACTGATGCAATCGATCAATCACGGGACTTGGTATGCCCGCAGTGCCGAAGTCATTCACTCTCCCTGGATGGAATGGACGGTTTGGTTACGGATGCCCGGCGACATTGTCTTTAGTGTCGGCGCGATCGCGATCGCGTTGTTTACGGTTCGTGCCATTTACGCGGTATTCCAGCAACCGACTAATTTCCAATCTTCCACACGGGAGGAACAGGAAGAACCGGAACCCTCTGAAGTGCCCTCTGCTTAATCTCTAGCGAGTTCACGTTTTATTCCCCACTTACCAGGAGTGGGGGATTTTTTTGATTAAACAAACTGGCGTAGGAAGCGCAAATCGCTGTTATACAAGCGGCGAATATCATCAATTTGGTGCAATACCATGGCAAAGCGTTCCACCCCTAATCCGGCAGCAAAGCCAGTGTAACGTTCGGGATCATAGCCCACAGCTTTTAAGACATTGGGGTCAACCATGCCACAGCCCAGCACTTCCAACCATTTCCCTTGCCACTGCACATCTACTTCTGCCGAAGGTTCCGTGAAGGGGAAATAACTGGCGCGAAACCGCACCTTCAGATCCTCTCCAAACATTTGCCGCAAGAATTCTTTAATGGTGCCGCGGAGATCAGTAAATCGCAACCCTTCTTCAATGGCTAACAGTTCTAGTTGGTGAAACACTGCCGAGTGGGTGGCATCCACTGTATCCCGTCGATAAACCCGTCCTGGGGCAATGGCGCGAATCGGGGGATCATGGTTTTCCATGTAGCGAATTTGCACCGAAGAGGTATGGGTGCGCAATAAGTTCCCATCAGGAAGATAAAAGGTATCTTGCATATCCCGCGCCGGGTGATCTTCAGGGGTATTTAGCGCTTCAAAATTGTAGTAATCGGTTTCCACTTCAAAGCCTTCGGCAACGGTATAGCCTAACCCCACAAAAATATCTAGCATTTGGTCAATCATGCCGTTTAGGGGATGAACTTTCCCGAGAGGACGCATCACCCCTGGCATCGTAACATCAAGGGTTTCCGAGGCGAGTTGGGCTTCTAGTTGCGCCCGTTGCAAACTTTGACGACGATTGTCGATCGCGCTTTGAATTTCTTCTTTAATCTCGTTTGCCAGGGAACCGATGCGCGGGCGTTCCTCTGCCGAAAGTTTTCCCATTCCCCGCAACACCTGGGAAAGTTGCCCTTTTTTACCAAGATATTGCACGCGCAGTTGTTCTAGGTTATCTAAATCTTGGGCAGACGCGATCGCGCTTTGGGCTTCGGCTTTTAATTGGCTTAGTTGCGTTTCTAAATCCAGAGAGGAGGAGGTCATACTGGGGAGATTTCAAGACTTCTAATTGCTTAACCTATACCAGTTTAGCGAGTGCTCAGTCAACCGAAAATTTGGGAACTCTAGAATTAGGGGCATGCGCGAAAACCTATCAACGAGTCATAATAGAGTCAGACGCTTGGATTTCGCCATCGTACTTTGATCGCATTGCAATAAGGAGTAATCTCTTTTTGCTTGATGATACTTATCACCCTGATCGAGGTTTTGTATTGTGTCTAAAAATATCTTTGTTGTTGGTCTCGATGAATTTAATCTAGTCAAACTGGAATCTTTAAAACGTGTAACAGATTACAATTTTCATTCCTTACTTCGCTACGAGGAAATTCGCGGGGTCAAAACCTACTCCTTGCAAGAACTGTTGGCTAAAGCGCAAGCCCAATTACAAGCCTTTCAAGGAAGCGTTGATGCCATTGTGGGCTATTTTGATTTTCCCATTAGCGATATGGTGCCGATGTTGTGTCGGGAACGGGGATTAACCGCTGCTTCTCTCGAAAGTGTCGTCAAATGCGAACATAAATATTGGAGTCGCCTGGAACAAAAGGCGGCAATTCCTGATCATATTCCGCAATTTGATCTATTTGATCCCTTTGATGACAAGGCACTAGACAAAATTGCCCTCAATTATCCGTTTTGGATCAAACCGATCAAATCCTTCCGCTCCTTTCTTGCCTTTCAAATTAACAGCGATCGCGACTTTCACGACTGTGTGGCAATTATCCGGGATCAAATTGACAAAATTTCGGAACCGTTCAACGATTTGCTGGAATATCTCGATCTTCCTCAAGAAATCGCCAGCATTCCCGGACAATATTGCATTGCCGAACAAATGATCTCAGGTCAGCAATGCACCCTGGAAGGCTATGTTTTTCACGGCGAGGTTCACATTTATGGCGTTGTCGATTCCATGCGCTATCCCAACAGTTCCACGTTTTCTCGTTACCAATATCCTTCTCATTTGCCGGAATCGGCGCAACGAGAAATGGCAGACATTGTTGAGCGCTTAGTTACCCGCATTGGCTACGATAATGCCCCCTTTAATGTGGAATTCTTCTATGATGAAGAACAAAACAAAGCGTGGTTTTTAGAAATTAATCCCCGCATTTCTCAGTCTCACGGCGATTTATTCGAGAAAGTGGATGGCATGCCCCACCATAAAATTATGATTGATTTGGCATTGGGCAATCAACCGGAGTTTCCCCATCGACAAGGCAAATACCAATGGGCTGCCAAATTCTTAGAACGCCGCTTTCAAGATGAATTGGTGGTTAAGGTTCCCAGCCAGGAAGATATTCAGGCACTCCAAGAACAATTCCCGGATACGTTAGTCGAGATTCTGGTTAAACCTGGCATGAGACTATCGCAACTTGCCAATCAGGATAGCTACAGCTACGAGGTTGCGGATCTGTTATTAGGGGCGAACTCTCCACAAGAATTGTTAACAAAACATCAGCAGTGTTGGGAGGCGCTGCCGTTTGAATTTGCCCCTTAAACTAGAGATGAAATTGAGCCGTTAATTCCGCAAACAGCAAGCGAATTGTCCCTTCCAAGATCATTGATTTTGTTTATAATAATCGCAGCGCGCTTCAGCTTGGTGAGATCGCGCTCATCCTTAGCACAGGAGATTGTCCGTTGAAAACTGTTACGTCCTTTCCCTATCGGGTAAGAGAAATTGAAAACCTTTGGATTCCCCTTTCTGACGGGTGTCGTTTGGCAGCTCGGGTTTGGTTGCCCGAAGGCGCTGAAGAAACACCGGTTCCCGCCATTTTGGAATATATTCCTTATCGCAAGCGCGATCATACCGTGGAACGAGATGCCCGTACTCACCCCTATTTTGCCGGTCACGGTTATGCCTGCGTCCGAGTCGATATTCGCGGCAGCGGGGATTCCGAGGGCGTGTTAACGGATGAATACCTGCCTCAGGAACAAAATGATGGCCTGGAAGTTCTCCATTGGCTGGCGCAGCAACCCTGGTGCAATGGGTCAATTGGCATGATGGGGATTTCTTGGGGCGGATTTAATGGCTTACAAATTGCCGCTCGTCGTCCGCCGGAACTGAAAGCGGTGATTAGCCTTTGTTCAACGGATGATCGCTATGCCGACGATGTGCATTATATGGGGGGTTGTTTGCTTGGGGATAACCTCTCCTGGGCGTCGATTATGTTTGCTTATAACTCCTGTCCCCCTGACCCGGAAATTGTCGGTGAACAATGGCGGGAAATGTGGCTTGACCGGCTGAAAGGAAGCGGTTTGTGGCTGGAAACTTGGTTAAGTCACCCGCATCGGGATGAGTATTGGAAACATGGGTCAATTTGTGAAGATTTTAGCGCGATCGCGTGTCCGGTGATGGCAGTCAGCGGTTGGGCGGATGGCTATTCCAATGCCGTATTCCGGTTGCTGGCCAACTTAAACGTCCCTCGACTGGGGTTAATTGGCCCTTGGAGTCATAAATACCCCCACATGGGTGTTCCCGGTCCCGCGATCGGATTTTTGCAAGAAGCGTTGCGTTGGTGGGACAAATGGTTAAAGGGCATCGAAACCGGCATTATGGATGAGCCCATGGTTCGCGCCTGGATGCAAGAAAGCGCTCCCCCTACCACTAAGTATCACATTCGCCCTGGCCGTTGGATTGCCGAACCGGAATGGCCTTCTCCCCATATTCAAGAGCGGATTTACCCGTTAGGGTCTTGTGAAATTGGCTCCCCTGGCCAAACCGTTGCCGAGACGGAATTAACAATCCAATCGCCATTAAGTGTGGGCTTGTTTGCCGGAAAATGGTGTTCCTATAGCGCCCCGCCTGATTTGCCCCACGACCAACGTGAAGAAGATGGCGGCTCTTTGGTATTCGATAGCGCTCCTCTTGAGGAAAAACTGGAAATTTTCGGCGCTCCAGTGGTGGACTTGGAATTTTCCTCTAACCAACCGGTTGCTATGGTTGCCATTCGACTTTCCGATGTGGCACCCGACGACAATGCCACCCGAGTGACCTATGGTTTGCTCAATTTAACCCATCGCAACAGCAATGAAACACCGGAACTGCTAGAACCAGGGAAACGCTATCGGGTGCGGGTTCAACTCAACGATATTGCTCACAGCTTTGTGGCAGGCCATCATTTTCGGGTGTCCATTTCCACCTCTTATTGGCCCTTGGCTTGGATTCCGCCAAAAGCAACACGGCTCACAATTTATACTTCTAAAAGCTCACTGATTCTGCCTATTAGAGAACCTCGGGAGAGTGATAAAACGCTTCCGCCTTTCCCACAAGCAGAAGGCGCTCCCCCTGTAGCAAAAACCATGCTGGAACCAATGAATCTCCGTTGGACAGTCATTCGGGATTTAGCAAAAGATGAATCTACCCTAGAAGTAATTAAAGATGAGGGAAAGTACCACTTAGAAGATATTGATCTGGAAGTACAGTGGACGACTAAGGAGTGGTACACCTTCCATAACAACGATTTCAACTCAGCGCGCGGCGAAACTTACTGTATCCGTGGGTTTAAGCGAGAGGATTGGTCAGTCAATACCATAACCCGTACTGTTTTAACCTCTGATGCATCTTACTATTACATTCATGCTACCTTAGATGCTTATGAGCGCGATCGTCGGGTTTATTCCCAAAATTGGAATCGTCAAATTCCACGGGAAGGAAAAGGAACATAATTGTCTGGTTTTCCGATGAAAACGATTGTTACAGTTTACTCTTTAGAGTTGTCATTTTTCCTTTTTCAGCCAATGACTAATGACTAATGACCAATGACTTTAGCATGACTTTTTATAAATAGTTTTAGCTGCCTTTAACGGAAGCCGCTTCAATAAAAATTCGTTTCACTTCTTCGTGAGATTCCCGAATGGTTTTCTCAATCCGTCGAATCGCTGATTCAATTTCATCGGAAGAAAGCTCATCTTTAAATTCAATATTGAGGGCCAACATAATATCCCTAGGACCAAGATGAAATGTAATAGGCGGTTCCATTGCTGACACGGCTTCATCTGAGTTGACAATTGTTTTAATACTTTCTCGAATCTCAGGTGAAGCACTTTCTCCTACTAATAATCCCTTGGTTTCTGCAACTAAAATAGTGGCAACAACTGTTAAAAGAATTCCAATAATAATGGAAGCGATGCCATCATAAATGGGATTTTTGGTAACTTCGCTTAAAAATACGCCAGCAAAGGCCAAACCGAGTCCTACTAAAGCTGCAAAATCTTCAACAATTACAATAAATGAACTGGGATCTTTACTCTGACGAATGGCTTGCCAAAGACTAACCTTATCATTGCGAGGATAGTTTTTATTAAATTCTCGGATAGAAACAAATAAAGCAGTGCCCTCAAAAATGGAGGCAACACCTAAGACAATATAACTAACTAGGGGAGAACTAGAAGATTCCGTGTGTTGAAAACTAGTAATCCCTTCATAAACAGAAACACCGCCTCCTAAGGCAAAAATTAATACAGCAACAACTAACGACCAAAAATAGATTTCTTGACCGTGACCGAGGGGATGTTTTTCATCCGGTCCCACTTCGCTTTGTTTAAGACCATAAAGCAGTAAAATTTCATTAACCGAATCCACAACAGAGTGAATTCCTTCTGAAAGCATGGCAGAACTGCCACTGATGGCGGCGCCGACAAATTTGGCAATGCCAATGGCAATATTCGCCCCCATCGCCGCATAAATCGACACTTTAGATGATTCTGAACTCATAAATTCCAACTAACAAACAATCAACTTTGTTTAGCTTAACTTAATCAAGTTCGAAGTTACGCTTTTTTCACCAGAAAGTGCTTTAACCGTTGCTCAGATTGAAACTAAAAAAACTGGTTTTTTTTGAACATTTTTTAGTTAGAGATGAGTCCAGAAAATGCCTCCTCTAACTCAACATGGCATCAAATTGATCAATGTTTCCGACAGATGAATTGGTGAAAGGGGGAGAAAAGGAAACATGGAATCGTCAATGTCTTTGTGCAATCACTGCTAAATAGGCGATATTGTCACTTCATCAATTTTAATAAAAATCTTTCGCAATTATTGGCATGATGCGGTAAACTGTTTTAGAAAATCAATTGAATATAGTTTGCAATAAGACAAGGAGGTTTCCTGGTGAATTCCAATCAGCCATGGTGGGCCGGAAATGCTCGCCTGACCAACCTTTCTCAAAAATTGCTCGGTGCTCATGTGGCCCATGCCGGCTTAATTGTATTTTGGGCCGGAGCAATGACCCTATTTGAACTGAGTCAATTTAACGCTGACCAACCCATGTCTGAACAGGGGTTAATTTTATTGCCTCATCTCGCAACCCAAGGCTGGGGCATTGGTGATGGCGGCGAAGTGGTTAGCACCTATCCCTTCTTCGTCATTGGCGCATTGCACCTGATTTCTTCCGCCTTTTTAGGCTTTGGCGGCATTTTCCACGTTCGCTCACAGGAAGATGTCTTGGATCAAAACAAATTTCCCTTTTTCAGTTACGACTGGCAAGATCAAGGCAAAATGACGACAATTCTCGGAATTCACTTGGTTTTGCTCGGCGGCGGCGCCTTGCTGCTAGTGGCGAAAGCAATGTTTTTCGGCGGATTGTACGACCCCAACTTAGACACCGTGCGTACGGTTAGCAATCCCACCCTGTCTCCTGCTACTATCTTTGGCTATCTCGTTGGTGCCGAAGGAAAACACTGGTTAGCAGCGGTGAATAACTTAGAAGATGTTGTTGGCGGTCATATTTGGATCGCGCTCTTGTTGATTGGCGGCGGCGTTTTCCACATCCTGACGCGCCCCTTTGGCTGGACGCAATCGTTGTTTGTGTGGTCTGGAGAAGCCTATCTCTCTTACAGTTTAGGGGCATTAGCATTGATGGGCTTCATTGCAACTTATTTTATTTCCGTGAACACTACTGTCTATCCAGAAGTGTTCTATGGACCGGCTTTAGATATTCGTCTTAGCATTGTTCCCTTTTTCTCTTCTCCCGATCCCAATTTGGTCTCTGCTCGCACCTGGTTGGCAAATGCCCATTTCTGGCTTGCCTTCTTTTTCTTGCAAGGCCATATTTGGCATGCGCTTCGGGCTGCTGGATTTAATTTCCAACAAGGTCGCGTGGCCAAAGAAACGGCCTCTCCCATCACATAAATTTTTTTCGAAAATAAATGCAAATTAGTTGCAAGGAGGTTAAAGAATGACCACTGTTGTTGCAAACAGTCCCAACAAAGAACAAATTCCCACTGTGGGGTGGTGGGCTGGCAATACGCGCTTGATTAACTTATCAGGCAAATTGCTCGGTGCTCATGTTGCCCATGCGGGATTGATTACATTCTGGGCCGGGGCAATGACCCTATTTGAGTTATCCCGTTTCACCCCCAATGAACCCATGTACGAGCAGGGTTTGATTTTACTCCCCCACTTAACCGCCTTGGGCTTCGGTGTTGGCAGTGGAGGAGAGGTTATTAGCACCTATCCCTATTTTGTCATTGCTGTTCTGCATTTAGTCTCTTCTGCTGTTTTAGGCGCTGGCGGCATCTATCATGCCTTGATTGGCCCAGAAGTGCTTCCCCAAGATAATCAACGGTTTGCCGGCTTTTTCGGCTACGACTGGTCCGATAAAGACAAAATGACCACGATTCTTGGGATTCACTTGATGTTGTTGGGCATTGGCGCTTTTTTACTCGTCTCGAAAGCCATGTTTTGGGGCGGTATTTTTGACCCTTGGGCTGGCAGTGACGGTGCCGTGCGTGTGGTGAATAATCCCACCCTAAATCCCCTTACCATTTTCGGTTATCTTTGGGGGCAACACGGCTGGCAAGGCATGGCTGCTGTGGACAACTTAGAAGATGTTGTCGGCGGTCATCTCTGGATTAGCTTAATTCTTCTCGCTGGCGGTGCTTTCCACATTCTGACGACGCCCTTTGCTTGGGCACGACGGGTGCTGTTTTATTCAGGAGAAGCGTATCTCTGTTACAGCCTCGGCGCGATCGCGTATATGGGGATTTTAGCCGGTTACTTTGTCAGTGTGAATGACACGGTTTATCCGGAAGTGTTTTTCGGTGTGGCTGGCAACTGGGAAACCGCAGACGGGGTTGTTTCCGCACGCGGTTGGTTAGCCACTTTCCACTATGCCCTCGGCGCCTTGTTCTTACTCGGACACATCTGGCACGCCATTCGCGTTCGCGGGGCTTTTGCCGGTTTTGATTTCCAACAAGGCGATGTCATTCGCGCTTATGGAGAAACCAATGAAGGCAACCTTGCCACCCCTGTTAATGCCAACGATCTTACCCTGAAATTTGTTGCCAATCTTCCCATCTATCGAGATGGCTTATCGCCCCTAATGCGCGGGCTAGAAATTGGCATGGCCCATGGCTATTGGTTAATTGGTCCCTTTGCCGTTTTAGGGCCCCTGCGCAATAGCGAATTTGGCTTATTAGCAGCTTTAATCAGTGCTTGTGCCTTAATTGTGATTCTAACGGTTTGCTTGTCTCTTTACGGAACAGTTTCCTTTAGCAAAATGCAACAAGAAACAGCTTCCGGTTCCTATGCGGATCAGGCAATTCCCAAAATTCCTGCTGGCATTAAAACCGCAGAAGGTTGGAGTTTATTTAGCGGGGGATTCCTCGTTGGCGGCGTTGGCGGTGCCATTTTTGCTTACCTCCTCTTAGATCGATTTGTTGATTTAATTTTCTAATTTTTTACTAAACTTGCGTATTTCCCTTGTCTTTTTTCTATAAAAGGACAAGGGAACTGTTATGCTTTTTTTAGCAAAAAATAAACCTGAAAAATAGTCAAAAAATAGTTGACATTATTTAGCAATTGATATTAATTTAAATAAAAAGAAAGCAATCCATTTCCTACATTATTTTTCAAAATGAATACTTGTCTTTGCTGTCGAGGACGGCTCTTGTATCAAATTAGTCGGCGTCGAATTCATTGGTTTTGTCCTGACTGTCGCCAGGAAATGCCAGTTGCTATCAAACAACAGCGCAATGTCTCATAATTTATCAAAAATCGTAATACAGTTTAGGAGTTAACATGACAAAAATTGGATTATTTTTTGGTTCCACAACCGGCAATACTCAAGATATTGCAGAACGCATTCAAGAAGAATTTGGCGGCGATGATGCGGTGACGCTTCATGAAATTTCTGAAGTGGAAGAGGATGAGTTTAGCGACTATGACAACATCATTATTGCTTGCCCGACTTGGGACATTGGTCAGTTACAAAGTGATTGGGAAGGGTTTTATCCGGATTTAGATGAAGTCGATTTTAGCGGTAAAAAAGTTGCTTATTTTGGGGTTGGCGATCAAGAAGGATATGCCGATAACTTTCAAGATGCTATGGGCATTTTAGAGGAAAAAATTTCAGAATTAGGCGGAAAAACTGTGGGTCATTGGTCAACCGATGGTTATGATTTTAATGAATCAAAAGCCATTAAAAATGGCAAATTTGTGGGCTTAGCGCTCGATGAAGATAATCAAGCTGAGCTCACCGATGAACGAATCAGTGCTTGGGTAAAGCAACTGAAAGATGAATTTGATCTTTAAGCATAATCAAGGGTTAATAGTTAATCTTCGTCATTAACTGTTAACTCTTTTGAGACATCAGGTTGTTTTGAAGAGAGATTATGATGTTACAAATTATTTGCTTTTGCTGTAGCTGGGGATTAATAATTTTCTTTGCTTGGAGTGCTTTCCGAGCAACAATAAGAGGGGTCACATATTTCAAAACGTTACACCAAATTCCTTGTAGTCGCTGTGCCTTTTTTACCAATAATTATTGCTTAAAATGTACGGTTCATCCTTACGAAGCCGGAACCGAACTAGCGATTAATTGTCAAGACTTTGAGCCTAAACCGGAAATCGATACTTCTAATTATTATCAGCAGACAAAACCTTATCAAGTCAATATTTAAATCAGATTGCTTTTCGTGTATTCTAAAAGGTTGAAGAATTATGTCACAAGAACCGATCGCTGTTTGGCTAACACCGAATCCTATTTTTCACGGATTCCATTCTCCTTTATTAAGTTATCTGTCTCAAGCTGGTCCCATTGCTCATTGGGAATATTTACAAAACCAAGATGAAGGCGCTTCTCTTGATAATGCTTTAGCATCCGTTCAAGATTATTTGGAAACATTATCGCAACCCATTCATCTCATTGGGCACGGCATTGGCGGTTGGTTAGGATTGCTCTATACCCGTCAATTTCCAGAAACAATTCAATCCTTAACCTTATTAGGAGTAGGAGTGGACCCGGCTTTAGATTGGCAATCCTATTACTATAGTTTATTTAAGCATTTACATTGTCCCCAACAGATGATTTTAGAACAGATTGTATATAGTTTGTTTGGGGAACAAAATCGTACCATGATCCGTTATTTATTAGAAATCTTACGACAAGATTTACTGTCTTCTCCTTCTCCGCATTCTCTTTATCAACAAATTAATGCAGAGGAAGGAGGGGTTGATGTTCCCTTATTTGTCTGTGGCAGTGAAAATGATTTAATTGTCCCGCCAACAGCGATTAAAAGCTGGCGAAAATATTTGCATCAGCGCGATCGCGTTTGGTTAATGCCCTATGGCCATCATTTCTTCCATTATTTTTATCCCTCTCTTGTTACCCCTCAAATTTTAGAGTTTTGGGAATTTAGCGAAACCAATTCCAATCATTATCTTCCCTCTTTTCAAAATATGGCTCTTGGTTAAATAAACATGACGATTAATCTGAATCGTAGAGCGATTGTCGAATTCTGGCACCCTTTTAGGAGAAAAATCTGCAGTTGGGTTTGACAGCATTCAGGAGAAACCTACTCTTATTTTCGGTTTACCCTACCGACAAATTCTAATCAGTTTTGGCAAGCTAACAAATGAACTAAGAGGTTGAGTGAAACAGTGTAAGCAGTGTAAACAGTGAATCACTTTTGAGAGGAGGTGAAAGCTGTATGGCACTGGCACGCTGGAATCCGACAACTGACTTAAACCTGTTCCGCGATCGGATGGATCGTCTATTCGATGAAATGACAGGGGAAAACCCCGTAGATTCTTTCCAATGGGGTCCCGCAATCGAGCTGAGCGATGCCGGCGATAACCTAATTCTAAAAGCTCAACTGCCGGGTCTCAATCATGATGACATTGATGTCAGCGCCACTCGCAACTCGGTAACCATTAGCGGCGAGTATCATCGCGAACAAGGCAATGAACGCA
The DNA here is from genome assembly GCA_042218725.1 of Halothece sp. Classification (GTDB taxonomy): domain Bacteria; phylum Cyanobacteriota; class Cyanobacteriia; order Cyanobacteriales; family Rubidibacteraceae; genus Halothece. The sequence continues at coordinate 45,235 of JBDGQV010000003.1, forward strand.
CTTATGGTTCTGAGTTCCAATACGGTCAGTTCAGTCGCACTGTCCGTTTACCCGTTGGCATCAAGCAAGATCAGGTAGAGGCTGACTACACCAACGGTATTCTCAGCCTATATCTGCCGAAAGTAGAAGAAGCCGTCAATCGCAAAGTAAAAATTAATATCGGCGACCAATCAAACCGCGCGATCGCGGGAAGTCAGCAATCGTAAACTCATTGCCTCTTAGTTAGCCCAGTTGCCCCTCTTCCTGGTTGGGAGGAGGGGATTTAAATTGCTTTCATTTGAATAATTGAGGAACGATTTCGGGGAACGCGCCTTTAGCAATGCTGGGAATGATCTCCCGATTCAATCATGTCCCTACTGGGAAATTAAGATAAAAGTACAAGCCAAGAAAATTACAATAAGAATTAGCCGTATTGTAAAGTTTTATGACAACAACAACAACGCCTGCTACTCAAACCCAACTTCCCCCGCTGATTCCGCGTTCAGTTCTCTTTGGCAATCCGAAGCGCGCTCGTCCGCGTCTTTCTCCCGATAGCAAATATATGGCTTATATTGCCCCCGATGAGAAAGATGTTCTACAAGTCTGGGTACGTACCATTGGGGAAACCGACGACCGACAAGTTACCCAAGATAAAAAACGCGGCATTCGGGCTTATTTCTGGACTTATAAACCGGAACAATTAATTTATCTCCAAGACTCTGACGGCGATGAAAACTATCACCTCTACGCGGTTGATCTTGTTAACAATATTGTTCGCGACTTAACCCCATTTCAAGGGGTCAAAGCCCAACCCATCGATTTAGATCCTGAAACCCCGGATCAAGTTTTAGTCGGATTAAACCTGACCAATGCCCAAAAATTTGATGTGTATCGCATCAACCTCAACAATGGGGCAGTAGAATTTGATACGGATAACCCAGGCAATATTGTCAGTTGGACTGCCGATGCCCAATTCCAAATTCGGGCAGCAGTGGCAGCCACCCCTGACGGCGGATCGGATTTACTCTATCGGGAAACGCCAAATCAAGACTGGGAACTGCTGCGCCATTGGAGTGCCGATGATGAAGGGGGGCCTCTAAGTTTCTCCAATGATGGCAAAACCCTTTACATTGTGGGGTCACACGATGCTAATGCCCAACGGTTGCTCTCTCTCGATTTAGACAGTCGGCAAGAAACGGTCATGGCAGCGGATGACCAATATGATGTCGATGATGTGTTGATTCATCCCACCAAACGTCACGTAGAAGCCGTTTCTTTCTATAAAGATAAAGAAGAATGGCAAGTATTAGATGAAAGCATTGGCAAAGATTTTGAGGCCCTTCGTCAAATTCAAGAAGGTGAATTTGCCATTGCCAGCCGTGACTTAGCTGATGAAAATTGGATTGTCGGTTATATCACCGATGATGGGCCTGTTTATTACTATCACTATCATCGCCCAAGCCAAACCAGTGAATTTTTATTTACCAATCAACCGGAATTAGAAGACCTTCCCTTGGCAAAAATGGAACCCATTTCCTATCAAGCCAGAGATGGGTTAACCATTCATGGGTATCTCACCACGCCAGTAGGAGTGGAAGCGAAACAGTTGCCCACAGTGTTGTATGTTCATGGCGGCCCTTGGGCACGAGATACTTGGGGCTATAATCCGGCAGTACAGTGGCTAGCGAACCGCGGTTATGCTGTGTTGCAGGTGAACTTCCGCGGATCAACCGGTTACGGAAAAGACTTCCTCAATGCCGGCAATCGCGAATGGGGGGCTGCCATGCACGATGACCTCATTGACGCGGTTGGCTGGTTAAAAGAACAGGGAATTGCCGATCCCAACCGCATTGCTATTATGGGCGGTTCCTATGGCGGCTACGCAACCCTCGCGGGATTAACGTTTACTCCTGATGTCTTTGCTTGCGGTGTCGATATTGTGGGTCCCTCGAACTTGGTCACCCTAATTAACAGTGTTCCTCCCTATTGGAAACCGATGATGGCGATGTTTGCCCATCGTGTTGGCGATATTGAAACTGAAGAAGACTTTTTACGATCGCGATCCCCGCTTTTCTATGCGGATCAAATTAAAAAACCGTTATTAATTGGTCAAGGGGCCAATGATCCTCGAGTGAAACAAGCCGAAAGCGAACAAATTGTCGCTGAAATGCGAGAAAAAGGAAAACCTGTCCAATATGCCCTTTATACCGATGAAGGACATGGTTTTGCCCGTCCAGAGAATCGGATGCACTTCTACGCCATTGCTGAGAATTTCTTAGCGGAGTATTTAGAAGGACGCGCTGAGGAAGTCGGCGAAATTGAAGGACATTCTGGTATTGTTAGTTGAAGGGGATTTGAAGTGATGCCATGCAAAAATCAGGTTTTTCCTCTCCCCTTCGTTGTTGAATCTCTTTCTTATGAGTGATGGTCAAAAATTTCCCCTTTGTCAGTTATGATGGTTAATAGAGGAATCATAAAAAAATGTTAAAAGTAAGAGGTTAAGACCAATGATAGACTGGCGAATCTTGGTGGTTCTGGCCCCCATCATCCTGGCTGGAAGTTGGGCACTCTATAATGTCGGTGCTGTGGCGATTAGACAAGCGCAACAGTTTCTGAACAACCAAAACAGTTAAAGATAACACCTCTCTAATAATTGAAGGTAGTTGCTTTAACCCTTAGTCAAGCTTGAAGCGATTTTCAACAGTCGTTGTTTCTGAGGAGACAGCGACTGTATTTTGGTTAACTTATAAGGGCGACAAATTAGGCAAAATTAATCCTAAGCCGAGGAAAAAGCTACTCCAAATATAAAATTGGACAGCAATAAATTTAGAATTGCTAACTTTTTCTGGTTGATCGTGATATTGTTTCACGTGACGTACTAATTTATAAGCCCAGGGAACCCCAAGAAAAATAAGGAGACTCGATAGAGGAAAATAGTCACAACCAATCCAAACTAAGGTTAAGGCAAAAATACTTACGGTTAATCCCAGTAGAACATTGGCACCCGTTTTTGTTCCTAAACGTACAATCGGCGATCGCTTGCCTGCGGCTAAATCGTCTTCCACTTGATGGAAATGGGAACAAAATAGAATCATTGAGGTACTGATGCCAATCAGGGTGGAGGTCGCTAAAGCAACCCAACTAAACGTTTGCGCTTGTGCATAATAGGCGGCACTAATGGCAATGGGACCAAAACAGAAAAAACAAATGAATTCTCCCAATCCTTGATAACCGAGGCGAAACGGGGGTCCCTGATAGGTATAGCCCAGAAAACAAGCTAATAACACTAACCCAATAACGGGGAAGGCTTGTTGCAACCACGCGATCGCGCTTAATCCTAAAATTGCCAATGCTAAACAAAGATTGCTAATCCAAAAAACCAGCAATTTATTGCCAGTTATATTGACAACAGAAGTGGTTTTATTAATGTCAATTCCTGTTTCTGAATCAAAAACATCATTACTCAGATTCAGCCAAGCAATAATCAAAATTCCTGACAGTAAAAACAATAAAAATACGCCTAAATTTAGCGGTTGGTTTTCACGATAAGCAACCAACGTTCCCATGGTAATTGGAATAATCGCAACGCTATAAATGGGAGGCTTAATTGCCGCTATCCACAATGATTTATTAATTTTTTTTACAGGGCTATTTTGGGAACGAGTTAAACGCATAGGAATAAAAACCGCATTAAAAATTTATAATGTCAGAGATTGCAATCCTTTACAGAAAAGGCAACGCTGCTTGTTCCTCCTCACTGAAGTAAACTGGGACTTCAGTCAGGTTGGATTAAGCATTCGGGAAAATCACTACCTTTTAGGCCATGATCGATCTGAGAGTTATTGCCATGATAATCAGCAAAGCTGAGTAAGTTTTCAATTCAACGTTAAGATAAATAAATAGCGAGCAATGGTTGTGACTGAAAACAACTTCTCCTTAGAGATATCATTTTTGTTTCCCAAAGACCAGAAAAATTATAAAAATATTTACAATTTTTGCACTCATGTCAGTGACTCCCTGCTATGCGAGACAATTAGCCGATGATCGCCATCTCCATCATGTCTTACAAACTTGCCAGAAAAGATGTCTGGAAACGGAGGAATCGTTAATTGTTAGTGTGACGCAACCGCTGCCTTTAGTAGAACCCCTTGCAATATTGCAACGCTTTACTGTCGCCAACGAACGACATTTTTACTGGGAAAATCAACAGGAAAATAGCACCATTGCTGCCTGGGAAAGTTGTCAAGAAAAAAGCATACAAATTGGATACTCTTTTCAGGAAATACAGGAGTTTATTGATAGCTTCAAAGAGAAAATAATTGAAATTGGAGAATCGACATTACCAGAAATTGGTCTAAAGTTTTTAAGTCATTTTACATTTTTTGATGCTCCTGATTGCCAATCGCCTTTCCCTTCTGTAACAATTTTTATTCCGAAATGGCAAGTTAGCCGTTCTCAAGAGCGTTGCTTTCTGACTTTTAATTGCGTTTTATCAGGAAACAGCGATTTATTAGCAATAAAAAATAAAATTCGACACAAAATTCAAGAAATCGAGAATCTTTCCAACTATATTGTTACTTTTCCTTTTCCTCAGTTTGAACAGGGATCAAAATCGTTTCAAAAAAGTGAATTCAGACAGCAAAATCAATTTAAAAAATCAGTCAATTTAGCACTCAACGATATTGACAATCAAGAATTAACAAAAATTGTTCTTGCTCACTATCTTGATGTCATTTCTCCAGTCCCATTTTCCCCTTTTTTATCCCTCAACTATTTACGGCAAAAACATCCCGGTTGCTATATTTTTTCGGTGGGAAATCGCAAGGGAACCACTTTTTTAGGGGCCACGCCAGAACGCTTATTTAGTCTTAGAAAACAAAAGTTAGTCAGTGATGCCTTAGCCGGATCTGCCCCTCGCAATAAAAGCGCGATCGCGGATGAGAAACTAGGGAAAGAGCTTCTCAATAATGAAAAAGAAAGACGAGAACACCAAGCGGTAAGCAATTATCTTATCAAACAACTGGAACAATTAGGACTAACCCCCCACCGATCGCGCCAACAACTGTTAAAATTAAGGAACATCCAACATCTCTGGACGCTAATCCAAGCCGACGTTCCCGCAGATCTCAATCCTCTAGAAATTGTTGCTAAACTGCATCCAACTCCGGCTGTAGCCGGTGTCCCAACCGCCATTGCTTGTGAAAAAATTCGCCAATACGAAACCTTCGATCGCGCCCTTTATGCTGCGCCAATTGGTTGGTTGGATTGTCAAGGCAATGCCGAATTTATGGTAGGAATTCGGTCTGCCATGATTAATCAAAATCAAGCGCGTTTATATGCCGGGGCAGGCATTGTTGCAGGGTCAAATCCCGATAAAGAATTAGCCGAAGTGCAACTGAAACTGCAAGCGATGTTAAAAGCACTCAGATAAGTTAGCTCAAACTAACAATTATCTACCATCATGCCAATTTTTTCCCGTAAGGTTTCCAACCCTAACCGTTTTTGGGCAGCAATAAAAACAGCGTCGGGAAACTGGTCTTTAGCTTCTGTTAAACGGTCGTTTTCCACTTGGTCAATTTTATTAAAGACAATTAACGGTTTTGGCGGCTGAACCGGCATGTCGTCTAAAATTTTGTTCACCGATTGAATTTGGCTTTGCCAGGCCCGATGGGATAAGTCCACCACATGCAACATGGCATCGGCTTCGCTTACTTCTTCTAAAGTGGCACGGAAGGCATCCACGAGAGAGGGAGGAAGTTCTCGGATGAAGCCGACAGTATCGGTGAGTAAGATGGTTTGTAACTCCCCATCTTCGGAGGGAACTGTTAAACGACGGGTGGTGGGGTCAAGGGTGGCAAATAGTTGGTTTTCTGCATAAATATCGGCATTTGTCAAGTTATTGAGCAGGGTTGATTTCCCGGCATTGGTGTACCCCACGACAGCAACGGTGGGAACTTCTTTTTTCTGACGCTGTTGACGCATGCGCGCCCGATGGGATTGCAGTTGGTCAACTTCCTGCTGGAGGCGCGAGACTCGCTTTTGAATCCGACGACGTTCCGTTTCGAGCTTGGTTTCCCCAGGCCCGCGGGTACCAATGCCCCCGCCAAGACGAGACATGGCTTCACCGCGCCCAACTAGACGAGGCATGAGGTATTCCAGTTGTGCCAGTTCCACCTGTAGTTTCCCGGCGCGCGATCGCGCTCTTTGGGCAAAAATGTCTAAAATTAATTCCGTGCGATCAATGACTCTCACGCCAATTTCTCTTTCCAAATTGCGCACTTGGGCCGGGGTTAAGTCTTGGTCAAAGGCCACTAAACTCGCCCCTAAGGTCTGCACGGCAATGGCAATTTCTTCCACTTTTCCCGCACCAATGACTGTTTGGGGATCCGGATGTTTCCGGCGTTGGGTAATCACTTGTAAGACTTCGCCGCCAGCGGTATCGACTAAGCGAGTGACTTCTGCCAAGCCATCTTCAAACTCTTGTTTGGACAGATCAGCAGTCATTAATCCCACAACAATCACCCGCTGGTGGGAACTATCAACCTGTTGGGTAACATATTCCCGTTCAAATTCTTCTTCCAGCCCTTCCACTAAGTCCAAGAAGTCTTGCTTGGTGAGAATATCAAGACTTAAGGGTTGAGAAACATTCCAATAAAGACCATTTTCCCGATTTGGGTCTGATTCCGGGGCCAAATGCGCCAAATAAGCCGATTCCACATATCCAGTGGCGCCGCCCCCACGGCGTTGGAAGCCCTCACCGGTGAGGGTTAATGTGACTAAAATATCTAACCGTTGCAGCACCATTGCTGTCAGACTGGATTGTTTGGGAGGTTCCGATTTTAGGGTGGTGGTAATGCAACGAATCCCAGACAGTCGTTTGGCACTATACCGAGGCAATTCCAACGGCGGAATTTGGGTATCTCGGGGAGTGCCCACGCCCACGCGAATGACTTGGCCGCGACGGTTGATATATGCCGAGACAGGCTGATTGATTTCCGTACTAATCGCTGCAAGACGTTGGGCAAATTCCGGCGTGGTAGCGCGATCGCGCGGTTGACGCTGATTGTACAGCCGTTGCAGTTGCTTGGTTTGGCTGGGTTTGAGTCCTTTCAGGTTGCCGTAGAGAGTCTCGATGGACAATCGTCTCCTTATTTAATGCTCTTATTCTAAATATTGTAGCGAGGGGGGGAACCTCACGCTTTACCATAGAAAAAGAAGCCTTGCTAATTAATGTCCCAAACTTTACTCAAAGCCTATGCAAATCTATCTCGACCATAGTGCCACGACGCCCCCTCACCCGGATGTGATTGCGAAGGTGCAAACGGTTTTAAGCCAGCAGTGGGGAAATCCTTCCAGTCTTCATGCTTGGGGGGAACGGGCTGCAACAGAATTAGAAATGGCACGGGTAGAAACGGCGCAATTAATTAATGCCCCGAACCCGGAAACCATTATTTTTACCTCCGGAGGCAGCGAAGCAGATAATTTAGCCTTGTTGGGCGTTGCTGACCAATATTATTCCCCGCAACATCTGATTATTTCCAGTGTGGAGCATTCTGCCATTGAAAAGACCGCCCAACGATTAGAAGCCAAAGGCTGGGAAGTGACTCGTCTGCCCGTCAATGAAACAGGGCGCGTTCATCCCTGGGATTTAGAACAGGCCATTCAACCCAATACTGTTCTCGTTTCCATTATTTATGGGCAAAGTGAAGTGGGAACCTTGCAACCGATTGCGGAATTGGGCAAAATTGCTCAAGCCAAAGGCATTTTCTTCCATACCGATGCCGTACAAGTGGCTGGGCGACTCCCCATTGATGTGCAACAGCTTCCGGTGGATTTACTTTCCCTATCCGGTCATAAAATGTATGGCGTGCAAGGGGCAGGTGCCTTATATGTACGAGACGGGATCGAGATTCAGCCCTTAATTGCCGGAGGCGGACAAGAACAAGGATTGCGATCGGGAACCCAAGCTGTGAGCGCGATCGCGGGATTGGGGGTCGCTGCGAAATTAGCCCGCACGGAAATGCCCACGGAAACTCCGCGTTTGCAAGAACTGCGAGAACAACTCTTTGACTTGTTAGCCGATTCGCCCTACTTAATTCCCACCGGCGATCGCGTCCATCGTCTCCCCCATCATGTCAGTTTTGCCGTGAAGAGTCCAGGAGAAACCGTGACCGGCAAAACCTTGGTTCGTCAATTGAATTTAGCCGGAATTGCCGTGAGTGCCGGGTCAGCTTGCAATAGTGGTAAACTGAATCCCAGTCCAATTCTCTTGGCAATGGGATATTCTGAAGAATTAGCCTTGGCAGGCTTGCGATTTACCTTGGGACGCCATACCACCGCTGCCGATATTGAGTGGACAGCAATGGTATTCAAACAAGTGTTACAACGGTCAATAACAGAATCGAGTTTGGTGTTAGCAAAATAAAGGAGTTATGGAGTTTCCAACCACATTAGAAAGCGCGATCGCGCAGGCGAAACAATCAACGCTCACTGCCCTAGAAGCGGGATTAACTCGCTTGCAAGTGGAATTAAAAATTCCCGAAATTGCCCTCAAAGGAGAAATCATTGGCAAGGAATTTGCCGATTTATTTGCAGATGACTATGGTGCCGGATTAAAGGTTTTATTTCCCGATAGCGGGGCAGCTGCCTTAGCACGGCGCAACTGGCAAGACGTTTCCTTTCAAGTCAATGATTTAGGGAGTCGCAATACCCCCATTGATAAGAAAGTATCTGAAGAGGACCAATTATTCTTAGTCGTTTCTCCCTCCCCAGTAGAAGTCCAAAAAGTGGAAAGACTCTGTAATCTCGCTGGCGATCGCCCCGTTATTTTGCTCATTCCCCAACTGGAAGATGTGACAACTGTCGGAATTGGCTATGCTGCGCGCCAACTGCGAGAACGGTTTTTAAATACGTTAGAAAGCTGTTATTTTCTACAACCGATGGATGAGGCTGCCATTCTCAGGCGATTTCCCGGCGGTTGGCAAATTTGGATTGACAAAGGAGAAAACAACTTCGAATTCTTCTGTGAAGAACCGGAAAAACCCGTGGGAGATAAATTGGATCGTCTCCTGAGAAAAGCAGCAGGAGAGGACGTTTCCGAAGAAGAACAACAACCTGTCTTTGCTAATAAATCGTCTCAAAGGAAAGGCATTTTAGGCAGTTTACAAAGTTTCTTAAAAGCTCTCAATCAGTAATCAATTATAATCAGAATTTCCCTTTAAAAACTAATCATAAATAAGGAATAACTAATCGCTAATAACTATGGATTTAGATCTCGTTTTTAACATTGCCAACTTATTTGTTTTACCTTTTTGGGCGTTACTCATTTTCTTACCCAATTGGGGAGTTACGAAAAAAGTAATGTCCTCTTTTCTCCCCTTTATTGTATTAGTCGGATTCTATATTTTCTTTTTTGCCGTAACACTCAATGGCGAATCTGCCCAAGCCCTATCCAACCCTGACTTACCCACCATTACGAAATTATTTTCCGAAAAAGGAGCGGCCGCTGCCGGTTGGGCCCACTTTTTAGTCATGGATTTATTTGTGGGTCGTTGGGTTTATTGGCAAGGACAAGAAAAGGGCATTTTTACCGTCCATTCCATTATTCTATGTCTTTTTGCCGGTCCTATTGGATTGCTTTCTCATATTATTACTAGTTGGATTACAGAACAATTCTTTAGAAAATCGGAAACCACAGAAGCTGCTTCTAGTTAACTGAATTTGTCATGAATGATCCCCTACGCTCCTTTAAAATTCAACCCTGGAAACAATTATTTATTACTGCCTTTATTACGATAATTATTGTTTCCAGTATTGACGCGGGTTTAATGTTGTTAATTGCTAATTCTGCCTCACTTCAGAAAACACTTTATTCGATTTTATCCCCCCCACTGGGAATGTTATTGCCCTTAGCTATTGCTGGGGGAATTGGCGTTTTGGCTGTTTATATTTGTGAACGATTTCAACCGCGATTGTTTTTAAATACTGGAAGTTTATGGGCTTTAGTGCTGTGTTTAATCATTGCATTAGGAGTAACCGGTTTAGTGCCCTTTCCTAGTTTTCTAGTGAATTTTTCTTTCCCAGCCATTTTGGGGATGATGGTTGGTGTCTTTTGGAAAGGCCGCAATTATTGGCGTTGATAGGAATCTCGAATCAACCATTATTGCGCCAGGTTTGCCAAGCGACTCTAATCCCGGTAATAACGCCACGGGTTTGTTTTTTCACGCCTTGGGCTTGATTTTGGGCAGAACTGACACCGCGATCAAACCGTCTTGCCACTTGCGAGGCACTTTTGACCCCAGAATTAACATCATTGGTTAATTCCGTGACTTCTTCTCCCGTCAAACGAATTGCCTCTAGGGTGGCCGGAAGTTCTTGTTGTAAAGTGTCAATTAATTTGTCGGCATTGCGTGCCACTCGTGCTAATTCCAAAAATGCCGGAAATGCTGCCACAAGGACCGCTGTTAGGCTAATGGAAACCAAAAAGAGGGACAACGCTAGCCAAAAGATTGGATCACTCATGCTATAGTATTGATTGCCTTTGCATTGGGTTGGGCAGAGAATTACTTTAAGAAGGGTAGCTCTTAATGCTCAGAATTATCAGATTGCTCATCGATTTTGAGTCCTTTCCGAGAGGATTTTAATTGTTTCCACAATTGTTTAATTTGTCGATACGCCTCTTCTGTGGAAATTTTACCTCCAGTTTCTAAGTTGCAGATATAGTTCACTCGTTGAGCAAATTCTTGTAAATTGGCATTAAAGACGATATTTTCTGGGTTGGCTTTCCCATGATAGGGGTAATGGGGATATAAAAACTCATCTTTATTGGGGTTAGATTCTGGCATACTATTAACGACCCTCAAAATAACAAAACGTTTACCTTTAGCTTAAAACACTTGACCAGATGGAAAAATTATACGAAGGAAAAGCGAAAATTATTTCTCCAACTGACGATCCCAAAATCTTGTTAAGCGAATTTAAGGATGATGCCACTGCCTATAATGCTCAGAAACGAGGCACGATCGCGCAGAAAGGAGAAATTAACTGTCGCATTAGCGGCGCTTTGTTCCAAATGTTGGAAAAACAGGGCATTGCCACTCACTATATTGATCAACCGGCCCCTCAACAAATGCGCATCAAAGCCGTAACGATTCTTCCGTTGGAAGTTGTTGTCCGAAACATTGCTGCTGGAAGTTTGTGCCGTCAAACCGGATTAGAAGAAGGAACTATTCTACCTTTTCCGTTAGTAGAATTTTATTACAAAAATGATGAATTAGGCGATCCCCTGTTGACGCACGATCGAATTTTAATTCTCAATCTGTCTAGTCTGAATCAACTGGAACAACTGCAAAGCAAAGCCCTTGCCATTAATACCCACCTGAAAACCTTTTTCTCTCGCTGTGGGATTACGCTCGTGGATTTCAAATTAGAATTCGGGCTAGACTCAGAACAAAATTTACTGTTAGCAGATGAAATAAGTCCTGATACTTGTCGTTTGTGGGATCAGAGTCAGGAGGATCCCAAAGCCCGTGTCATGGATAAAGATCGATTTCGTCAAGATTTAGGAGATGTCGAAACCGCGTATCAGGAAGTGCAAGCTCGAATATTGTCACAATTGGAAACAACCTATTCCTAAAAGATTCATAGAATCATAACGGATTTTCGGTAAAATGACGGTCACCGCTTATCCTAAAGCTAACGTTTTTTGGTGTGTGGAGTGCAAGTGTCTAAACAAATCAATATGTCTCGTTTATCTCCTGTCATTTCAACAGCGCTCTTGTTTTCCTTAATTGGTTGCGGCCAAGCCGCAGTGGCTCAAAGCCAACCGGAAAGTGATCAGGAAAGCCCAGCAAATAATAGTAGTCCCAATAACTTGGAATTTTCGCCATCTCCCTCAAATGGCAAGACTCCCAATAACTTGGAATCTGCGCCATCCCCATCTCCGAATGATTCCCCCTCTCAACCGCCGCAACAAGAAAACGGCGGCAGTCCCAATAACTTCGAATTCTCGCCATCTCCCTCAGAACAGTCGCAACCGAATAATGGTTCCTCTGATGGTTCTTCCCAAGAAAAACAAGTCTTAATCGTGGAAGTCAATGTCAAAGGTGTTGAAGGAAAATTGGAAGATGTGGTGTATGAGGCGGCCCAAGTTCAACCGGGGCGGTTAACAACTCGTTCCCAACTCCAAAAAGATGTCAATGCCATTTATGGCACAGGTTTCTTTTCCAATGTCAAAGTCGTTCCCAAAGATACTCCCTTAGGAGTGCAAGTGACTTTTGTGGTTGAAGCCAATCCTGTGCTAAAAGATGTACGGGTAAAAACCGTTCCCGAAGATGCGAAAAAACGAGTGTTGCCGAAGTCGGTTGTGGATAAGATCTTTGGCAAACAATATGGCCAAACTCTCAATTTAAAAGATTTACAAGCCAATATTGAAGATCTCAACAAATGGTACCAAGACAATGGCTACAGTTTAGCGCAAGTAGTGGGCTCGCCACAGGTTTCTTCCGATGGTGTTGTAACCCTCAAGGTCGCTGAAGGCATTATTGAAGATATCAAGGTGCGAACCTTAAACGAAAAAGGAAAAAAAATTGAAGGCAAAACCCGTGATTTTATTGTGACTCGGGAAGTTAAACTCTCAGAAGGAGATGTGTTTAAGCGAGACGTGGCCCGTTCTGATTTAGAGCGGATTTTTGGTCTAGGCATTTTCAAAGATGTCAGTTTATCCTTTACCCCAGGGGAGGATCCCCGTAAGGTGGTTTTAAACTTTGATGTGGTAGAAAAAGATACCGGTTCTATTGGCGCTGGCGCCGGGGTCAGTTCTTCCAGCGGGGTCTTTGGTACGGTCAGCTTTCAAGAACGGAATTTAGGCGGCAATAATCAGGATTTGACAGCAGAAGTTCAAGTCGGTGGGCGCAGTTTACTCTTCAATACGCGTTTTCGCGATCCTTGGATTGCCGGCGATCCCCATCGTACCTCTTACTCAGTTAATTTGTTTCGGCGACGTACCTTTTCTGTCATTTTTGACGAAGGAAAAACAGAAGTGGAATTGCCGAATGGAGATGAACCTCGCATTATTAGAACTGGCGGCGGCGTAACCTTTAGTCGTCCCCTAGCACCGAATGTCTTTACAAAGCCAGATTGGACACTCTCGGCAGGAGTCGATTATCAACACGTGCAAGTTGAAGATGAGGATGGAGAAATTTCCCCGGTAGATGAGTTTGGCAATCAACTGTCCTTTGATGAGAGCGGGGAAGATGACCTGCTCACATTAGAATTTGATGCGGTGCGCGATCGGCGCAATAATCGCAAGCAACCCACTGATGGATCAGTATTGCGCTTAGGAGTGGATCAATCCATTCCGGTGGGATCGGGCAGTATTTTCATGACTCGTATCCGAGGCAATTATAGTTATTTTATCCCGGTAGATTTTACCAGTTTTACCGAAAAAGGGGGAGAAACCCTGGCTTTTAATGTCCAAGCGGGGACGGTATTAGGGGATTTACCTCCTTATGAAGCTTTCTCGTTAGGGGGAACCAACTCAGTTCGGGGCTATGAACTTGGCGCTTTGGGGGCAGGACGCAGCTTTGTTCAAGCCACTGCCGAATATCGGTTTCCCATCTTTTCCATTATTGGCGGCGCCTTATTTGTGGACGTAGGAACCGATTTAGGAACGGCAGATGATGTTCCCGGAGAACCGGCAGTCGTCCGTGATAAACCCGGCACTGGTTTTGGTTATGGGGCTGGAGTGCGCGTCCAATCTCCTTTGGGCCAAATTCGCATCGATTTCGGTGTTAATGATGAGGGGGACAATCGCATTCATTTTGGCATTGGAGAACGTTTTTAGGATTGATGATGGAACAGCAGACCATTGGCAATGCATTCTCTTGTTCCGGGGTCGGATTGCATTCTGGGCAGGAAGTAATGGTGACCCTGCAACCCGCTAGCGCCGATAGGGGACGTTATTTTGTTCGTACTGATTTAGCGGAACAGCCAACGATTCCTGCTACAGTCGAGGCAGTGAGCCGCACGGAAATGTCCACGGAATTGGCTATGGGAGAAGCGGCGGTGCGAACCGTCGAACATTTATTGTCGGCATTGGCGGGTGAGGGGATTGATAATGTCAAAATTGAAATCAATGGCCCGGAAGTTCCCTTATTCGATGGATCGGCACAACCCTGGATTCAGCAATTACAGCAGGCGGGACGAGTGAGTTGTCAGGTTCCAGCCCAACCGCCTTTGACCCTTCAGTCTCCGGTTTGGGTACAAGAAAAGGATGCCATTGCGGCCGCGTTTCCTAGTGAAACCCCTTGCTTGAGTTATGGGATTGATTTTCCGGTGGCGGCTATCGGTCAACAGTGGTACAGTTGGTATCCTGAAAGGGAAGCGTATTATAGCGCGATCGCGCCGGCGCGAACCTTTGTTTTGGCCGAACAAGTCGCGTCTTTGCGCCAAGCCGGACTCATTAAAGGAGGAAGTCTAGACAATGCTTTAGTTTGTAATGAACAGGGCTGGTTAAATCCTCCCTTGCGATTTGCCAATGAGCCTGTTCGCCATAAACTATTAGATTTAGTGGGTGATTTAAGTCTGTTGGGGAGACTGCCGCAAGCTCATATTTTTGCCTACAAAGCCAGTCATCACTTACACGTTCGTTTGGCCCAACGCTTACACCAAAGTCGATGCTATGATCATACATTTGCCCCCCTTACCCCTTAAAATTAACTTAACGTGGAGACTTTCCCGAAACTGTCTTTACAATCAAATCTAGACTTTTGCAACCATTACCTATGTCTTCAGTAACTTCCGAACCCACTCATCTCGCATCTGAACAACCAACCTCCGAGGAATCTTCCCAACAAGGGAAAACGGTTTACACCGTTGAAGAAATTCAAGAATTGCTGCCGCACCGCTATCCGTTTGCGTTAGTGGACCGCATTACCGAATATGTGCCTGGTGAAAGTGCGGTGGGATTAAAAAATGTCACCTTTAATGAACCCCATTTTCAAGGACATATTCCCAATCGACCGATTATGCCCGGTGTCTTAATTGTCGAAGCAATGGCCCAAGTTGCGGGAGTGATTTTAACGCAACTGCCTGAGACAGAAGGAAATTTTTTCGCCTTTGCCGGCATTGATAAAATCCGTTTTCGTCGTCCCGTGGTACCGGGAGATCAATTAATTATGAAGGTGGAATTATTGTCCTTTAAGCGAGGATTTGGCAAAGTGCAAGGACGAGCAACCGTGGATGGCGAAGTCGCGGCCGAAGGCGTAATGCTTTTTTCCGTGTTTGAGTAACTAATACCGGAGCGAAACCAAAGCAAAGCGTGAGGAAGGAGAAATTTTGTGGGTAACTCATTAATTCATCCCACTGCTGTGATTTCCGCGAAGGCAGAGTTAGCCCCTAGCGTTCAAGTGGGGGCTTATGCCGTCATTGGAGAACAAGTTAAAATTGGTCCTCACACCACAGTGGGATCTCATGTTGTCATTGAGGGGCCCACTGAAATTGGAGCCAATAATCGCATTTTTCCCGGCGCCGTTATTGGCTTAGAACCCCAAGACTTAAAATATCAAGGGGCAAATAGTTGGGTCAAAATTGGGGATAACAATCTGATTCGGGAATATGTCACTATTAATCGTGCCACTGGCGAAGGGGAAGTCACCGAAATTGGCAACCAGATTCTGCTAATGGCTTATGTACATATTGCCCACAATTGTTTCATTGGCGATGAAGCCGTGATTGCCAATAATGTGGCCTTAGCAGGTCATGTCCATATTGAAGAAAAAGTAACCATTGGCGGCGTATTGGGGATTCATCAATTTGTGCATATTGGTCAATTGGCAATGGTGGGAGGAATGAGCCGCATTGATCGCGATGTTCCGCCTTATATGCTAGCGGCTGGCAATCCCGCGAGGATCCGCTCGCTGAATTTAACCGGTCTCAAACGGCGCGGTTATGACAGTGAGGATATTGCTCAACTCAAAAAAGCGTTTCGGATTTTATATCGCTCAGGTTATCGCTTAGAAGATGCGTTATTGGCCTTAGACAGTCTTCCGCCTTCTGAGACCCTATCCCATCTGTACCATTTTGTCCAAGATGCAAGAAAGCCTCACCGTCGAGGGTTAACGCCTACGGAAGGGAAATGAACAGATGATGCAATCGCGAACCGTCTTTATTAGTACGGGAGAAGTCTCTGGGGATTTACAGGGGGCCTTGCTTGTGGAAGCGCTCTACCATCAAGCAAAACAAGCTCAGTTGCCCCTAAATATTGTGGCCCTGGGGGGAGACCGCATGGCCAAGGCAGGCGCCACGCTATTGGGAAATACAACGGGAATTGGCTCGGTGGGAATTTTAGAGTCGCTTCCCTTTGTGTTGCCCACCCTAAACGTGCAACGCAAGGCCAAAGCCTTCTTAAAGGCATCTCCCCCGGATGTGTTGGTGTTAATTGATTATATGGGGCCCAATCTCGCCATTGGCAACTATGTGCGACGTCATTTGCCCCAATTGCCCATTGTTTATTATATTGCCCCGCAAGCCTGGGTTTGGTCGCCGTTTCCCCAAGATACGCAGTCGATTGCTCGGGTCAGCGATCGCTTGTTGGCGATTTTTCCAGAGGAGGCAAAGTTTTTTCAGGAAAAAGGCGTCAGTGCCAGTTGGGTGGGTCATCCCTTGTTAGATCGCATGGCGCATCCGCCAACTCGGAAACAGGCGCGTCAACAGTTGGGGATTGGAGAGTCGGAAACAATTATTACCTTAATTCCGGCGTCTCGTCAGCAAGAGATTCGCTATTTGTTGCCGGTCATTTTAGAAGCGGCAGCGGTATTGCAACAGCAATTGCCAACAGTGCAGTTTTTATTGCCTCTATCTTGTCCGGAATTTTCCGGAGTGATTCGCAGGGAAATTCAGCGTTGCCAGTTGCCAGTGACCATTGTCGAAGATGACACCCTGAGCGCGATCGCGGCTGCGGATTTAGCCATTACGAAATCGGGAACTGTGAACCTGGAAATTGCCTTGTTGAATGTGCCGCAAGTGGTGTTATATCGCGTCAATCCCCTAACGATGTGGCTGGGAAGAACGTTTTTAAAGTTTTCGGTTCCGTTTATTTCCCCGACCAATTTAGTGATTAACGAGCCCATTGTTCCCGAATTATTGCAAGAAGATGCCACGGTCTCTCGGGTGGTCGAAGAAGCCCTCAGTTTATTGCAAGATGAAACGCGACGGCAAACCATGCTCAATGCCTATCAACGGGTCCGCCAAGGATTAGGCCAACCGGGAGTGCGCGATCGCGCCGCCGAAGAAGTTTTATCAATGATCACTCCCCAACCATAAACAATCCCCCCAACGGCAGGGGGGAAAGCAAACAATTATGACTGGCGTTGAGGAAGATTCCTATTCTTCATTATTCTCAGGCTGGATGTCTTGATTATCAATCACCTCATCAGATAAACCATCATCAGAAGATAACTGATAGTTGCGGGCAGTTTGATCATCGACGAGATCGCCATTGCTTTGTTGAATTTCCGAAATATCAGGGGGCAAGGGATAAATACTATTCTGGTCTGAATATCCCTCTTCTTCTAAGGTCGAGCGTCCCAAGGCTTCTTCATTGACACTAAAGCCAGTTCCGGCAGGAATTAACCGTCCGATAATGACGTTTTCTTTCAAGCCGCGCAACCAATCGGAACGGCCTTCAATGGCGGCTTCTGTCAAGACACGAGTGGTTTCTTGGAAACTAGCCGCACTAATAAAGCTATCGGTGTTCAGAGAAGCTTTGGTAATTCCCAATAAAATGGGCTTATACTGCACGGGAGCGCCGCCAATAATCGACATGGTCTCATTATCTTTATGGACATCCCGCAACTCTGCCAGTTCTCCCGGCAAGCGAATGGTGTCGCCGCCATCTTCCACTTTCACCTTGGAAGTCATCTGACGGACAACCACTTCAATATGCTTATCGGCAATATCAATGCCTTGCGACTGATATACCCCTTGTACTTCGTCAACTAAGAACTGTTGCACTTTTTGCAAACTCTGCAAAGCAGCTTCATACATTCCTTTCTCTTCTAAGTAGTGTTCAAAGAAGATTTCCAGGATCTCATCAGGTTTAGCAGGACCTTCGGTGATTGCCATGCCTGCATCAACCCATTGTCCATCGCTAACCAGAAGACTTTGTCCCGTGTTGATGGGATAGTCGCTAATGACGCCATCATCTTCAATAATTTTGACATCAACAGTTTCGTCGTCTTTATATTCCACTTGCGCCGTTCCTGGCCGACGCGCAAGGACACAGGCTTCCCGGGGTTTACGGGCTTCCAGAAGTTCCTCAATCCGGGGCAGACCTTGAATAATGTCCCCTGTCTTACTCCGCTCGTAAATCAGTAGGACGAGATTATCGCCTCGTTGCACTAAGCTGCCGTTATCCACGTGAAGCACCGCGTTCGTGGAAACGCGATAAGGCCGCGCATTGCGCAAGACGATTTCATTGTCCTTGACATCAATGACCTGTCCCGATTCCGGTGCCGTTGCATCTGCCGAAACCGAATCATTGGCAACCACTAAATCATTAACTTTCACTTGGGGGTCTTGTTCAATGGGAACAGTGGTTAAGTCAGCTTCTCGCACTACCAGAATCCGACGCAGTGCCTCAGCCCCTTCGCGAATGCCGCGGACTTCTCCAGCTTCTTGACATTGAATTTCGGTGCGGGCCACCACTTCTCCAGCAGGAATTTCTTGTCCATCCTCGACCAAGATGCGAGTTTGCGGACTGCCGCCAAAGGCATCGCCCTCATTTTCACGACGAATCGCCAGGGATTCTAGGATGACCATCTGCAGAGAATAAGCATCCGGGTCATCTTCCTGTTCCATCAACTCAATATCCACACTCATGGGTAAGGCATCTTGCTCGGAGACAGCTTCCTCATCCTTAATGTTTAGGACAAGTTGCGTTTGCATTAATTCTAAGCCATTAACCGATTTGACCCGTTCCCCGTCTTTATAAAACAGTCGTTGCGAAGCTTTCAATTCAATTTGTACTTCCCCTGACTCATTCATCGAGGTTTGGGAAGGAATATCCGGTTCGTCAGGAATTGTATATTCCACAACCGGGCGCAGGAGAATGGCCTTTCCTTCGGGGGTTTCTACATACTGCACATAACGCAGGGACTCAGCGGTTAAGCCAGGAGCAATTTCTTCTCCCGGATGTACCAGTTGATCAACGCCACAGGTGGGTTCTTGTTCACTGAGGTGAATTTCCCCAGATTTAATGACAATCTCCCGTAAAATATCGTTTTTCTGAACCACTTCCACAACACCGGAAGATTGACAGTACATGTCTTTAACAATTTCTGCGCCGGCTTCCACATATTCCCCATCTTCTACCATCAGCAGGGAAATATCTTTGTTGATTTCGTGGCATTCTTCTGGAATCCAGAGAAGGGTTCCTCCTTTGGTGACTTCGTAGCCATCTTTGGCTTTTCCGCGTTTTTCCACTTCAATGCCGGCATATTTGACAATACCGCCGGTTTCGCTGTGATAAGTGTCATCCATTAATTCGGCGATGACATCGCCATGCCGGACTTTACTGCCTGGAGTCGTTTTGAGGGCAAAGCGTTGGTTATTGGCAGCGTAAATGACATATTGTTCCCCACTGCCAACACTGGAACGACGAATTTCCGCTTGATCCAGTTGCACCGAAGCCGTAATAATTTCAATTTCCCGTTTATTAGCACTGCCGAGGCGAACCACGCCCCCTTTATTGCTCACGAGTTTGGTTTCAGCAAGGATATCTCCGGGCTGTACCTTGGACCCGTTTTTCACCACAGGTTCGGCGCCAGGGAGTAAGTTATAGACTTCTCCAGACAGTACCCATAATAAGCCCCCACGCTGGGCCGTGCGGGTAGTATTCCCTTGGCGATCCGTTTTTTCTTCGGGAATTAAATCTTGGAACAGAACTTCTCCAGCTAAATCTGAGGAAACGTCTTTGGTCGCTTTTTCCGTAGAACGTTTTTTCGGGGTTGCCACTTCCACAATTAACTGGCCGGCTTGCACCGTTTCCCCATTGTTAACCATGAGTACGGAACCAGGTGTCACCGCGATGGTTTGCTCTTCCCCGTCGGCGAGTTGTATGGAAATTTCACCGGAGACTTCTACTTGTTCACGCTCTTCCCCATGACGGGTCCGAATTTTACGAGTGCGCAGTTTTTTGGGAATGTTAACGGTTCCTTCTCCAGGCGCAGTCACTTGCTGGGCAATATCGCCGGTAAAGACGCCGCCGGTGTGGAAGGTCCGCATTGTCAGCTGGGTTCCCGGTTCGCCAATGGATTGGGCAGCAATAATCCCCACTGCTTCGCCTTTATCCACGTGACGCCCATGGGCCAAACTCCAGCCATAGCAACACTGACAGACCGATCGCGCCGCTTCGCATGTCAATGGCGATCGCACCGTTACCTGTTTTGCGACCGAAGCCACTTTCTTGGCTAAGGCCTCATCCATTTCCTCATTGCGACGAGCAATCACTTCTCCCGTTTCTGGATCAACGATATCCTCGGCAAGAGCGCGGCCAAACAACCGATCTTCGAGGGGAATCAAAGTGCGTTCCCCGTCAGTCATACTGGTTAAAGTCAGCCCCCGTTGGGTCCCGCAGTCTTCTTCCCGAACAATTAAATCTTGAGACACGTCAACCAAGCGACGGGTTAAATATCCGGAGTCAGCCGTTCGCAGCGCCGTATCTACTAAGCCTTTTCGGGCGCCGTAAGAGGAAATAATATATTCAGTAACCGTTAATCCCTCGCGGAAATTGGTTTTAATGGGAAGGTCAATAATTTCCCCTTGCGGGTCGGCCATTAAGCCCCGCATGCCCACTAATTGGCGAACCTGAGATAAATTGCCTCGTGCCCCGGATTGGGACATCATATAAACTGAGTTGAGAGGATCAGTGGCTTGGAAATTACGCACCACTTCGTCTTTGAGCGCTTCTGAGGTAACATTCCAGGTATCAATCACTTTCTGGAACCGTTCTACCTCAGTAATTTTGCCGCTGCGATAGCGCTCTTCGGTTTGCGTAATGGTGTCTTCTGCAACTTCCAGCATTTCCCGCTTATTCGGGGGAACTTGCAGGTCTTCTACACTAATGGAAACCCCCGCTTGAGTCGCATAGCGGAAGCCCATGTTTTTCAGTTCGTCGGCCATTGCCGAACAACTGGCACTCCCATAATTAATATAAGCCCAATGGATGAGTTTTTTCAGTTGGTTTTTATCAACAACGTGATTCCAGAAGATTTTTTGGGATTGCTTATCACTCATGGTTTAAGTTAATGGAGAATGGACAAGGAAGAAGGGATAATCCGTCATCAGAAAGAGCGATTATCCCGATTCGTGACTGCAAAAAAAAGGATACGAATTAGGCGGTGGTTAGCGAGTCTCCTAACAAGGCATCTTGAATGGTTTTGTTGTAAATAATCCGACCAGGGGTAGTGCGAACATATTGGCTAATCATCTCCCCGTTGGCGTCTTCCCGTACCCGTCGATTGGGATAAAGCTTGACAACACTGCCATCATCGCGGGTTTCTTCTTCTACGGGGTCAGCTTCAGTGGGGTCTTGTACTTCTCCTTCAAATCGCACCCAAATATAAGCATGGAGATTTAAGTAACCATGTTCATAAGCCCGCAATGCATCTTCTAGGCTGGCGTAATAATGCTTGTCTTGCGGTTCCACCGTGGGATTATCCGCCGTGAGATAGTAACAGCCTAAAACCATGTCTTGGGAGGGAGCAACAATGGGTTTTCCGGTTGCCGGGGATAAGATGTTATGACTGGCTAACATCAACAACCGAGCTTCGGATTGGGATTCTAAGGAGAGGGGAACGTGAACTGCCATTTGGTCGCCGTCAAAGTCAGCATTAAATGCCGGACAGACTAAGGGGTGCAGTTGAATCGCTCGTCCTTCCACTAAAATCGGTTCAAAGGCTTGAATCCCTAACCGGTGAAGGGTGGGAGCCCGGTTCAGGAGAACGGGATGTCCTGCAATGACTTCTTCTAAGACTTCCCAAACTTCCGGCTCGCTGCGTTGGATGAGTTTCTTGGCGGATTTAATGTTGTTGACCACGCCATTGCGAATCAAGCGGTGAATGACAAAGGGCTGAAACAGCTCAATTGCCATTTCTCGGGGTAACCCGCACTGATACATTTTCAGTTTGGGACCGACCACAATCACGGAACGTCCCGAATAATCCACCCGTTTGCCAAGCAGGTTTTGCCGGAAACGACCTTGCTTCCCTTCAATAATGTCAGAGAGGGATTTCAAAGGACGGTTATTTGCCCCAACCACGGTTCTGCCCCGACGGCCATTATCAATGAGGGCATCCACCGCTTCTTGCAACATCCGTTTTTCATTCCGGACAATAATCTCAGGGGCGAGAATGTCCTGTAGGCGGGCTAAGCGATTATTGCGATTAATAACCCGTCGATATAAATCATTGAGGTCAGAGGTGGCAAATCGTCCGCCGTCCAGTTGCACCATGGGACGCAAATCTGGCGGAATGACGGGAATATAGTTGAGAATCATCCATTCGGGAGAGGACCCCGTCGCAATAAAGTGGTCAATCACCCGAAGACGCTTAATCAGTTTGGCCCGTTTTTGGCCTTTGGCGTTGGCAATTTCTTCCCGCAGGGTTTCCGCCTCTTGTTCCAGGTTAATTTCCTCTAAGAGACGTTGAATGGCTTCTGCACCAATGCCCACTTCTACGCCCATTAATTCTGTATCTTCGGCGTAGAGTTGGTCTTCAATTTCTAACCATTGTTCTTCTGTGAGGAGTTGTTTGTATTCTAAATTGCCTGCATTGCCAGGTTCTAGAACCACATAAGCGTTAAAGTAAACGATTTGTTCCACATCGCGCAGGGGCATATCCAAGAGGATACTCAAGTAACTGGGAATCCCCTTCAGATACCAAACGTGCGTCACAGCAGCGGCCAGTTTAATATACCCCATGCGGTGACGACGGACTCTGGATTCGGTCACTTCAACGCCACACCGTTCACAGACAATGCCCCGATGGCGAACCCGTTTGTATTTCCCACAGTGGCATTCCCAGTCTTTTGCCGGTCCAAAGATGCGCTCGCAAAACAGCCCATCCATTTCCGGCTTGAGGGTGCGATAGTTAATGGTTTCGGGTTTCGTCACTTCTCCCACAACTTGACCGTTGGGCAAGTTGCGTTCTCCCCACTCACGAATTCGGTCTGGGGAAGCGAGACTAATTTTGACGTAGTCAAATTCTTGTTCAAGTTGATTCGTTGGTGCCATGGAAATCCTTGGTGATTGGAACTTACAGACGATTCTATTCTGCCTCTTCAGGGGTAGCAGCGGGTTCTTGTTCTTGTTCTTCTTCTTGCTGTTCTTCTTCTACAGGAATAATGTCTTCACGAGAGAGGGACTCATAAGTGGGTCGAGAGGGAGTGCGACGGCGTTCGCTGTCTGCCATGAGGTCGACCTCTAAGTCTTGACTGGTGCCGTCTTCGTTGGTATCCACCCGATGAACGGAAATGTCTAAGCCCAATGATTGCAGTTCCCGCATCAAAACCTTGAAGGATTCCGGCGTTCCTGGACGGGGAATGGGCTTGCCTTTCACAATGGCGTTCAGGGCTTCATTGCGCCCTTGCATATCATCGGATTTGACGGTTAATAATTCTTGCAAGGTGTAGGCAGCACCATAAGCTTCCAAGGCCCAGACTTCCATTTCCCCAAAGCGTTGACCCCCTTGTTGGGCTTTGCCGCCTAGGGGTTGTTGTGTCACTAAGGAATAGGGACCAGTGGAACGAGCGTGAATTTTATCATCAACCAGGTGAACCAGTTTCAACATATACGCTTGCCCAACCGTAATCGGGCGATCAAAGGGTTCCCCGGTTCGTCCGTCATAGAGGGTCAGCTTGCCGGCATTATCCTCATCATAAACCCAATCCTTATGGGGACGACTGGCTGCTTGTTTTAGTTTTTCATCTACCGTGTCCCGGGAGGCTTGTTCGCCATACATTTCGTCGAAAGGCGTCAACTTAAAGCGGGAGGTGAGATTTTCGCCAGCCCAACCCAACAGACATTCAAACACTTGTCCCACATTCATCCGAGAGGGAACGCCTAAGGGATTCAAGGCCACATCCAAGGGACGACCATCGGGGAGAAAGGGCATATCTTCGACGGGCAAGATGCGGGAAATAATTCCCTTGTTGCCGTGTCGTCCTGCCATTTTATCGCCCACTTGAATTTTCCGTTTTTGGGCAACGTAGCAACGGACAACCATGTTCGCCCCAGGCGGCAGTTCGTCTCCTTGTTCCCGGGTAAAGACACGAACGTCAACAATGCGGCCTTTTTCACCGTTGGGAACGCGCAAGGAATTATCCCGAACATCTCGTGCTTTTTCCCCAAAGATGGCACGAAGGAGTTTTTCTTCTGGGGGTTGATCGGATTCTCCTTTTGGAGTGACCTTGCCAACGAGAATGTCTCCGGCTTCTACCCAGGCGCCAATGCGAATAATGCCTCGTTCATCCAGCTGTCGGAGCGCATCTTCGCCGACATTGGGGATTTCCCGAGTAATTTCTTCAGGCCCCAATTTGGTTTGCCGGGCTTCGATTTCGTATTTTTCAACGTGGATGCTGGTATAAACGTCATCTTGGACTAAACGCTCGCTGACCAAAATCGCATCCTCGTAGTTATAGCCTTCCCAAGGCATATAGGCAATGAGGACATTTTGACCCAGGGCAATTTCGCCCCCTTCGGTCGCCGATCCATCCGCTAAAACCTGTCCCGGCACTACCTCTTCACCGGCATAGACTAGAGGACGTTGGTTGAGACAAGTGTCTTGGTTGGAGCGTTGATATTTCTGTAACGGATATTCAATGATACGCTGTTTTTGTTGTTCTTCCGCTCCTTGTTGCCCAGAGGTTTCTCCTTCTAATTGCGGTTGTTCGCTGGGCGGATTGCTGACCTTGATTCGGACGACTGTGGCATCAACATAATCCACTGTTCCATAATTGCGAGAGACGACTACCATTCCCGAGTCGCGCGCCGCTTGCGCTTCTAATCCCGTTCCCACTAAAGGACGTTCTGGGCGCAGCAATGGGACGGCTTGACGCTGCATGTTAGAGCCCATGAGGGCGCGGTTGGCGTCATCGTGTTCGAGGAAGGGAATTAACGAAGTTGCCACCGAAACAATTTGCAGGGGAGAAATGGCCACAAAGTCCACTTCTTTCGGGCTAGTGGTGGTAAATTCTTGGCGGTAACGGACAGCGACGGTATTTCCAAGAATATTCCCTTCTTCGTCAGTGGCGATGTCGCCTGGTGCGACTCGCTTGTCGTCTTCTTCATCTGCCGTGAGATAAACCGGTTCGCGATCGCGTCTGACTTGCCCATCTTCTACCGGATAGTAAGGAGTGGCAATAAACCCAAACTCGTTAACGCGAGCACAGGTTGCCAGAGACCCAATTAACCCTGCATTGGGACCTTCTGGGGTTTCTACCGGGCAAATGCGGCCATAGTGGGAGGGGTGAATATCCCGTACCGCAAAGCCAGCCCGTTCCCGGGTTAATCCCCCTGGCCCTAGGGCACTAATCCGCCGTTTGTGGGTCAATTCTGCTAGCGGATTGGTTTGATCCATAAATTGGGACAGCTGAGAAGACCCAAAGAATTCTTTAATCGCCGCCACCAGCGGTTTCGGGTTCACTAAGGAAGTGGGCGTTAAGGATTCGGCTTCCGAAACGGTCATCCGTTCGCGAATAATGCGTTCTAGACGGTTTAGCCCGACTCGCACTTGGTTCTGCAACAGTTCTCCCACAGAACGCACCCGGCGATTCCCCAAGTGGTCAATGTCATCGGTGGCGCCAATATCAAATTCTAAGTTGACCAGATAGTCAATGGCGGCCAAGATATCCTGTTGAGTGAGCACCCGCACTGTTTCGGGAGTGCTAAGGTTTAACTTGCGATTGAGTTTATGGCGGCCGACTCGCCCTAAGTCGTAGCGTTTGGGATCAAAAAAGCGGGAATCTAATAATTGTTGTCCGCCTGCCACAGTCGGGGGTTCACCGGGACGCAGTTTCCGATAGAGTTCTAAGAGGGCTTCTTCTTCTGTGGGATTCCCTTCTTTTTCTAAGGTTTTCTGATAGTAGTCGGGATGGCGCAAGCCATCATTAATTTCGTTATCTTGCAACCCAATGGCTTTGAGCAACACTTGGGCGCTCAGTTTGCGGGTTTTGTCGATGCGAACCCAAACTAAGTCATTTTTGTCGGTTTCAAATTTCAACCAAGCCCCGCGATTGGGAATGAGAGAAGCGGAATAGGTCCGACGGTTATTCTTATCTGTTTCCGGTTTATAGTAAACCCCGGGAGAACGCACAATTTGGTTAACAATGACCCGTTCGGCGCCATTAATAATAAAGGTTCCCCGTTCCGTCATCAGGGGCAATTCCCCGATAAACACTTCTTGTTCTTTAATTTCCCCTGTTTCTTTATTAATCAGGCGGGTGGGAACATACATTTGCACCGCATAGCTGCTATCCCGCCGTTTTGCTTCATCAACGTCGTATTTGGGCGGTTTCAGCTTAAAGTTTTCCCCAATAAACCGCAGTTCTAGTTTGCCAGTATAGTCGGAAATGGGGGAAAAACTATCTAGTTCTTCTATTAGCCCTTTTTCCAGAAACCAACGGAAGCTAGAGCGTTGAATCTCAATTAAGTCAGGTAGAAGATTGGTGGTTAAATTACTCATTGCTTACTCTTGTTTTCGCATTAGCGGGTTCGGTAGAGGTTCCTCTTGAGATCGCTCACAGAGGGAAGGGGAAGGAACTGATTATGTCCCGGTTTCGGGAATTGTCGGCAGGGAAAACAGTTCGCGAGCGTTGTTAGTTGTGGTTTGCGCTAAACGCTCTAATGGGGTATCTCGAAGTTGGGCGACCGTTTCCGCCACATAGCGGACATAACTGGGTTCATTGCGTTTGCCTCGATTGGGAACTGGGGCCAGAAAGGGACAATCGGTTTCCACTAACAGCCGCTCTTCTGGTACGAGTTGGGCTGAGGCTTGGACTTGTTTGGCGTTTTTGAAGGTAACAATGCCACTAAAGCTAATGTAAAATCCCAGGTCAAGGCACTTTTGGGTTTGTTCGGGGGTTCCCGCCCAACAGTGCATTACTCCTGGTGTTGCTCCGTTTTCTTGTTGAAATTGGCGAACGAGTTCGACTAACTCCTCGGCGGCGTCTCGACAATGAATGATGACCGGTTTATTGACGCGTTGCGCGATCGCGAGTTGCTCCCAAAAGGCCGTTTTCTGTTGCTCGACATTTTCGGCTTTATACAGATCCAGCCCAGTTTCCCCAATGGCAACCACTCGGGAATCAGACTGGGCATGCCGTTCAATGTCGGCCCCTAATTGTGCCGTCCATTTTTGGGCTTCTAGGGGATGCAATCCCACGGCAAACGAGACTTCCGGGAACTGATCCGCGATCGCGCTAATTTGGCCGTACTCTTGCGGTTCCACACAAGAGTGAACCAATTGCACCACTCCTTGTTCTTGCCAACGCTCTTTTAAAGCCGCCAATTCCGCTTCAAAAACATCAAAATTGATGTGAACATGGGTATCAATTAGCTGCATTACCAATCTTTGCTGCTTAACCTTTTTTAACTTGATGGTTCCACTACCCTACTTTTGACTGAGCCAATATTGGCCCTGACACCAGCAATGCTGGCGAGATTTGATTCAATCTAGCTTGGGCGGGCGGCTCAAGCAGGCGTTACATGTTTGAGAGCCTTGGCTAAACGAGCTTTTTTTCTAGCACCATTATTGCGATGCAGCGCATTGACTTTCACAGCTTTGTCGATTTTGCTATAGGCGGCTGACATAGCTTGTTCCACTTGTTGTTCCTTCTCAGGAGTTGGATTGGCAGCATAGTCATTGACAGCTGCAAAGTACTTTTTCATCAGCGTTCTGACGGCTGATTTATAGGACTTATTTTGCAGACGATTGCGTTCTGCGGTTTGGATACGCTTCTTTGCGGATTTAATATTTGCCACGGTTATCCTTCAAAGAATTAATCATTTTATACAGGTTGATCTAAAATACGTTACTCCGGTTTGGAGATAACGGAACTATAATTATAGCACTCTCGGTTGATATTTGGTATAAGCTGAAGAGTAATCGATCAAACAAGTGCGCTCCTATCAACAGAATATAACATCTGTTTTTCAATTTGGAAACGGAGATTCCGAAAATTTCAGGTTAAGCTAGAAAAGAAAAGCTGGGGAATTAAAACAACACCATCGTTTCATCGACCTTCCCAGCCCCTGATTCGTTAAAGAGGTTGCTTTCATCAAATGTGACCTGCTCACTGGCAAAGAAATCATTTCTTTGGTTGACACGGTTCAGGGTTGAACGATAAACGAGGGTAGTCGCTTAGAGGGGTATTTTGGCTCCATGTTGCGGATCATAACTCAAGTCGCGGAAGCAACAACCGAACTGCAGCGGATTTCTCACCGCACTCACGATCAACAAATCGAAGGAAAAGAAGAGGCGGTTAGGGAAATTCTGAAAACAGTTAAAAGCAAGGGCGATCAAGCACTGCTGGATTATACTGAAAAGTTCGATCAACAGACCTTAACCGTTGAACAATTGCGGGTCAATGGATCAGAACTGGATGCTGCCTATCAACAAGTCTCAAAAGAATTAATTGATGCCATTACCTTAGCCAGCAATCGAATCGAGGCGTTTCATCAACAACGAATGCCCAAATCCTGGGTCCAATTCGGGGACAATGACACGGTTTTAGGAAAACGCTATACAGCAGTCGATCGCGCTGGGTTGTACGTTCCCGGGGGACGGGCCGCCTATCCCAGTACGGTATTGATGAATGCGGTTCCCGCAAAGGTCGCAGGGGTAGAACGACGGGTCATGGTTACCCCGCCAGGTCCTGAGGGGAAAATTCCCCCTGCCGTTTTAGTAGCGGCGCAAGAAGCGGGGATTGAGGAAATTTATCGGGTGGGAGGCGCTCACGCGATCGCGGCCTTAGCCTATGGGACAGAAACGCTGCCGCAAGTGGATGTTATCACGGGCCCTGGCAATGTTTATGTCACCTTAGCGAAAAAGATGGTCTATGGCACCGTGGGCATTGATTCCCTCGCCGGTCCCTCAGAGGTGTTAATTATTGCCGATCAACAGGCGGATCCCGTTTATGTGGCTGCTGATTTGTTAGCACAAGCAGAACATGATCCCATGGCGGCTGCCATTCTCCTCACGACGGATGAAACGTTAGCCCAGCAGGTGCAACAACAAGTGGAACAACAACTGGAAAATCATCCCCGTCGTACCCTGACCGAAAAGGCGATCGCGAATTATGGGGTCATTGTGGTGGTCAACTCCCTGACCGAAGCAGCGGAACTGTCTAACCTGTTTGCCCCGGAACACTTAGAGTTGGAAGTGGAAGATCCTTGGGAAATGTTGCGTTTAATCCGCCATGCGGGGGCAATTTTCATGGGTCATGCCACCCCAGAAGCAGTGGGGGATTACTTAGCCGGTCCCAATCACACCCTTCCCACCTCTGGGGCAGCGCGGTTTTCTTCTGCGTTGGGCGTTGAAACCTTTATGAAACATTCGAGTTTGATTGAATATTCCCATACGGCCTTAGATCAAATGTCCCAAGCGATTCAGACCTTAGCGGAAGCAGAAGGATTATATTCTCACAGTGAATCCATCCGGTTACGGCGTTTCTCGAAATATGGGCAACAATCTTAAACAGGAGGCATTGCCAAATGAATACAGCAGTTTGGCAAGAGAAGGGTTATCGACAATTGCGCCAGCAGAGCCGCTGAAAAAACATCCTGTGGGAATTCATGGGGCACAAACCGGCTAATGGAATGAAGATAATCATTGTCCAGGGGAATCCATGGAAACTTCCGAATCGCTTTCTTACGCCAGCGCCATCGCGCTCCAACAACAATTATCTCCCCAGGTGATCACCTATGACCGATTTTCCCAGCCCATTCGTTATGTGGCAGGGGTGGATGTGGGATTTCAAGATCACTATCGTCTGACCCAAGCCGCGGTTGCTGTGTTAAGTTTTCCAGCTTTAGAACAGGTGGAATGCGCGATCGCGCAATCTCCGACCAAGTTTCCCTATATTCCAGGGTTGCTCTCGTTTCGAGAAGTCCCGACAATTATCCAAGCCTTGGAAAAACTCCACACCCGTGTTGATCTAATTCTCTGTGACGGTCAAGGGATTGCTCATCCGCGACGTTTTGGTTTAGCCTGCCACTTAGGCGTTTTACTGGATCAACCCACCATTGGCGTTGCCAAATCGCGTTTAATTGGGAGACACCGGGAGGTGGGATCTGAGAAGGGGGCCTGGCAACCGCTCTGGGATCAGGGAGAAGTGATTGGGGCCGTACTTCGGTCTCGCACCAATGTCAAACCCGTTTATGTGTCACCCGGCCATCGCATCAGTCTCCGCAGCGCGATCGATTTGACCCTCGCTTGCACCCCCAAATATCGGCTTCCCGAAACCACTCGCTGGGCAGACAAACTGGCTTCTTCCGGAAAAAACAGCTAATTATTGGGGTGGAGATATTGCACCGCCAAGCTTAACACTTGAGAGCGATCAATGGGTTTCGAAATAAAGTTGGTAGCCCCCACCATTTTCGCCCGCATCCGATCGACAATGCCGTCATTGCCGGTAACAATCACCACGGGAACCTGCTTTAGGGAGGAAATTTTACGCAGTTGACTGCACAATTCATAGCCGCTGATATTGGGCATAATTAAATCCAGAAAAATTAACTGCGGTTGCCTTTCCAGCAACAGGGGAATCGCTTCTACCGAATCGCCAATGCCGAGAAAATCATAGCCGCCATTGGTGACAATTTGCTCCATAATTCCCCGGCTTTGTTCACTGTCATCAACAAATGCCAATAAAGGGCGTTCCTTAGCAGGGGCAGCGGTTGAGGGCGATGGTGACGATGCCGAGGGGGATGGGTTCTTCTGATCGTCAGCCCGGCGTTGCAATTGTTCTTTTTTATGGGCATTGGCTGGCGGCGATGTCGGCGGGGGCAAATCGGAAACCGTCTCTAAACCAATTAAATTTTGACGAAGGTAAGGTTGTAGCGATCGCGCAATGCGAATGATTTCCATGTTCATTAACACAGATAAATCTCGCAAGGTGGCATCCCCGGTAATTAATTTCACTAAATTCTTATAGACGGCAGGAGATGTTTTTGCTTCTAATTCTTTTAATTGCAATAAACGAGGGGCGCGATCGGGAGAAACATGGGTTAAGCCTGCCTCTCGCCACTGGTGCCATTGTTGTTGGGCAGCTTTTAAATACGCGTCTGTCTCAATGCCCCAACTGGGAGGAACAACCATTTGTTGAGAAGGGCGTCTTCCAGATTGCCAATCTCGGGTAAACACTTGTTTGCCGCAATAATTCTGCTGATGGGGATAGGCTTCTTGACTGGTACATAAGGCATCCCCTTGACGGTTGAGATCAAATAGGACTTCTGCAATAATACCGCCCATCACGCGTTTTACTTGCTCAGCACTAAAAATTTTACGTTTGTGCAGCGCCAACAGAAGATGAAAATCCCAGCACTCGTAATCGTCTCCTTCCCGCAAATGGTCTTGGGAATAGTGGGCTTTAAAATTATCTCGTCCACAAGCAAACGCTAACTGTCTCCGCCAACGCCGACGAGGATGTTCTCCGCCACTAGCCCATAATAGCCGTCCCATCCCAAAGTATAATCGCCATTGCTGTTGTTGCGGCGTCTCAAGGGTTAAGCGCCCTGTAAATTGCTGTTGGCTCTGAGAAGAAATCTCTTTTAAAAGTTCCTCGATTGTTAAAAAAACCTTGTCAGTAACATTGCCTTCGGAATAGGTACTCAGATGCTCCTGTTGTTGTTGATCTTTTATCATCATTTGATTATTTTAGCCTCAAGAAGCTTTTCCTCTTTTTACGATTGTCTCAGAGTGTATGTTAGTTCTTTTTAGATCTACCTCGCTTGGGGTTTGATTTAGGAATTTTCTTGTTGAGGGATTGTCAAAACGATTAACCATACTAAACCTTATATTACGTATTTTATTTTAAGTAATAACACAGACCCAGTTTCGGGACATTTCTTCAATTAGACTTGCTTCAAGCTTTTAAGGCATTTCAATCATCAACTCAATCTTTAAAAATGCAGGAAAGACTTTCCGAACTCACCTTAGCAATCTTTGATTATTCTATAATTATTTTATGGCTTTTGAAACTGATATTAAGAAAACGTAAAAAACATAAGATCATGATAAATTTAGGTAGCTTTACTCCTACAAATTAATCCGAAAACAAGTTAAATTAGTAATTAAATCGCCCTTTACAGATTTTGACCAACGTCCATGACCCAGTCCCAGTCAATTAGGCAAAGGGATACTGTTGCCCTGGCCAAACAAGGAGAGCCAGACCTAATTGCCGCATTTTTGAACCATAAACTCAAAAATCAAGGCATTGTAGCTCGCGTGAGGAAAAAGCAACGCCATTTATTGGTTTTGCTAGAGGGAGAAAACATCTCCCCTGATGAGCAACAGATGGTAAAACTGCTCAAACAAATTGCTGCCAAGCTAGATCCTGCTGAAGTAGAAAAAATTCGAGCTTGTGGGCGACAACAAGGAGAAGATATACCAAGTTGGCTCAAAATAATTGAAGTTAAGCAATCGATGTCACCACAAACTGCTTTGCAGGATTGGCTGGACTCGGTAAAAATTAGTCCATCGTTATTCTCTGATGCTGAAACCAACGAGGCTGAAATTGAAGAAAGCCAACGTTTTTTACGGTTTCATTTAGGAGAAGAAGATACAGCACTTCTCCCTGTCAATACAGTCAAGGAAGTCTTGAGTGTATCTGGGGAAAAGATTCTTCCCATGCCCGATGTTCCTGGCAGCGTTTTAGGAATTCATAATTGGCGTGGGGAAATGTTATGGCTAGTTGACTTAAACGATTTACTCGGATTTTCTCCTCTTTGGGAAATTGAAAATATCGCCGCCAATATTAATATTATTGTCCTGCAAGTGGACAACCAAGAAATTGGAATTGCTGTCCGTCAAGTAGAAACGATTGAACAACATGATTGGCAAAAACTGCAACCGCCGGAAGGCTTATTTCCACCGCATATTCTCTCTTATGTCCAAGGCTATTTAACCGAAGCCAGCAGTATTATTTTAGATGCTCCGGCTTTAGTTAATGCGTTTTCATCATAATTAAACCCAACTGATTACCAATAAGGAAAGGGCAAAATGTATACCGACCAAACCCAATCATCAACTCCTGAAACTCCTGAAATTAGCGATATCGGTTCTTCCAATGCTGAGCTAAAAAACTTTCAATCTACCTTACAAGGATTAAAACAAGAACTCTCTAGAGTTCGAGGATTAGAACGGACGGAGATCCTCAATAAAATTCAAGAAATTGAAACCCTCGGTCAACACTTTGAACAATGGATTAACGAACCCAGTGTTGGCAATGGCGAATATGAAAATGGCAACGGAAGCTATCCTGCTGTCCAACGGGAACAGTTATTAAGTATTGCCGAAAAAATCCAAAATAGTAAAGACTTATCAACGCTGTTAGATTTAGTTTGTCAAGAAACCCAAAACATCAGTGGGTCGCAACGCTGTTTAATTTACCAATTTACCGGAAAAGAACAAGGCAAGGTTCTCGCGGAACGAGTGGAACGGGGTTGGACCCCTGCTGCCGAAGAAACCCTGCCGGCAACCATGTTTGGTCGGGATCAAGATCGCGAGTATTTACAAGAAGGCATTGTTGCTATTAATAACAGCGATCGCGCTACCCCCTATCAGCAACAACTCCTGGACCGCTATCAAGTTAAAAGCAGCCTTGCTTTCATTCTTCGCATTGATGGCGACCCTTGGGGGTTATTAGTCGTTCATGGCTGTCAAAACGGAGAGCCTTGGCCGGATAGTGCCGTCAATGCTATTTATCAAATCAGCACCGAAGCCGCCCTCAAAATTGCCAGTTTTGACTACCAACAACAAGTTAAAGCAGAGAAAAACCGTCAGCAGACCAAAGTTAATTTAATTTCGCGGATTCGGCAATCGCAAGATTTAGACACGATTTTTGATGTGGCTACCCAAGAACTGCGTCGCGCCCTCAACTGCGATCGCGTGGGAATTTACCGGTTTAACGAAGACTGGAGCGGCGGTTTTGTTGCTGAAGCGGTAACCACCGGTTGGACACCCGTTGTTGATAACGATGATCCGGCAGGGGAGGTCAAAAATGATTGCAGTGTCCGTCTGTTAGGCGGCGATCGCCGTTCCCGGCAAACGGAAGATACCTATCTCCAAGACACCAAAGGCGGCGGTTATGCCCGAGGCAAAAAATACAGTGTGGTCAATGACATTTACGAAATGGGCTTTCCTAGGTGTTACCTTGACCAGCTGGAAAAATATGAATGTCGCGCCTACATTAATGTTCCTATCTTCCAAGGCGATAAACTCTGGGGATTAATGGCCGCTTACCAAAATACAGGTCCCCGGCAGTGGACCGAAGCGGAAAAAGACTTAATGGTTGAAGTAGCCGATCCCTTGGGAGTAGCCCTCAATCAAGCGGAATTTGTGGAAGAACTGCAAGCGAAAAACGAACAGTTAGCCCAAGGGGTAGAACGGGAAAAAACGGTTTCCAAAGTCGTGGATCGGATTCGCCGGACCCCAGAAGTTAATGCTGTTTTCGATAACACCACCCAAGAAGTGCGCAATGTCTTAAATGCCGATCGCGTGGCGTTGTATAAATTCTATGAAGATTGGAGCGGCGAATTTGTCGCAGAATCCGTTGCTACCGGTTGGAAAGACTTGGTGGGAACGGAAGAAGCCAAAGTTAAGGATACTTATCTCAAAGAGAATCAAGGGGGGCGCTATGCCCTCGGGCAAAATCATGTGGTGCCCGATATCTATAAAGAAGGGTTTGATGAATGCCACGTGGAACTGTTGGAAACTTTCCAATGCCGCGCTTATATTCTGGTTCCCGTTTTCCAAGATGATGTGCTTTGGGGCATTTTAGGCGTTTATCAAAATAGCGGCCCTCGGCAATGGCAAGACAGCGAAGTGCAACTCACCCGGCAAGTGGGAACGCAATTTGGGGTTGCCCTAAAACAGGCGCAATATTTAGAACAAATTCAAGCGCAATCGAACGAACTGGCAGAAGCAGCGGAACGAGAAAAAGCCGTTTCCAAGGTGGTTGATAAAATTCGTCGTTCCCAAGAAGTGGATGCGATTTTTAATACCACGACCCAAGAAGTACGTTTATTGCTAAAAGCCGACCGTGTGGGGATTTATAAGTTTGGCGAAGACTGGAGCGGATCATTTGTCGCCGAATCGGTTGCCACGGGTTGGAAACCCCTGGTGGGCACGGAAGATGCTGAGGTGAAAGATACTTATCTGCAAGAAAATAAAGGCGGCCGTTATGCCCGGGGTGAAAATCATGTGGTCAACGATATCTATGAGGAAGGCTTTGACCCTTGTCACCTGGAATTATTAGAAAGCTTCCAATGTCGGGCGTATATTCTGGTTCCTGTGTTCCAAGATGATGTGCTTTGGGGCATTTTAGGCGTTTATCAAAACAGCGATCGCCGAGAATGGCAAGAACAGGAAGTGAAACTGTTGCGGCAAATCGGCGTCCAGTTGGGAATTGCGTTGAAACAAGCCGAGTTTTTAGCGCAAATTCGTCAACAGTCAGAGCAACTAGCTGAAGCCGCTGAACGGGAACGCAGTGCCAAAGAATTATTGCAGCAACGGGCCATTGATTTGTTAACAGCCGTTCGTCCGGCGTTGGATGGCGATTTAACGGTACGTGCCCCCGTGACGGATGATGAGTTGGGTACCATTGCCGATGCTTATAACAATACCCTGAAAGGGCTGCGACAGATTGTGGTGCAAGTGCAACAGGCAGTAGATAAAGTGGCAGAAACCTCCAACGAAAGCGACGAAGCCATTAACCAACTATCTGACCAAGCAACGCAACAATCCGAAGCTTTAAGCGGGGCATTGCAACAAGTTCAATCCATGACCAATGCCACCCAAGAGGTTGCTAACAACGCGCAGGCCATTAATGAAGCCGTGCAGAAGTCCAATGAGACCGTTTCCTCTGGCGATGCGGCGATGAATCGAACGGTAGAAGGAATTGAAGGCATTCGCGATGCCGTTTCGGAAACCAGTCGCAACATTCGGCAATTGGGAGAATCCTCCCAGAAAATTTCTCGGGTGGTGAACTTGATTAGCGACTTTTCCAAGCAAACCCAGTTACTCTCGCTGAATGCTTCCATTGAGGCCACTCGTGCCGGAGAATACGGTCGCGGGTTTGCCGTGGTTGCCGATGAAGTTCGCTCCTTAGCCCGTCAGTCTGCGGATGCTACCAAAGAAATTGAAGACTTAGTGGCGGAAATTCGCAATCAAACCAGTGAAGCGATTAAAGTGACCGAACGCGCCATTGCCCAAGTCAGTTCCGGAACCAACTTAGTGCAAGAAGCCAAAGAAGAACTGAACGCGATCGCGGCTGCCACTGCAGAAATCAGCAAACTGGTGGAAGGCATTACCGAAGCCAGTCAAGGGCAACTGGAACAATCGCAATCGGTGACCCAAACCATGAAAGAAGTGGCGGAAATTGCCAATGCCACCTCTGAACAATCCACTGCCCTATCAGCCTCCTTTAAACAAGCGTTAGACACGGCGCAAGAACTGCAAACCACGGTGGATAAATTCAAAATCTAACTCCGTGATGTTACCAGCGACCAGTTATCAGTGAGCGATTGATTGAGCAATTCTCAGCAATGGCATTTATCTAAGCCCTTACTGGTAACTGGCCTTTTTTTAATGGTTCCGAGTTCTTGCTTGAAAACGCAAACCAGTCCCTCATCACAAATTGCCATGACTACCGACGACGAAATCCGCCAACAGAGTTACGAACTATTCCGCAACGAAGCCCCTGATTTATTGGAACAAGTAGAAAGCGGCATCTATAACATTGGCGAGGATCACTCAAAACCCACTGTCCACGGCTTAATGCGGGCGACTCATACCCTCAAAGGCGCAGCCGCCAATGTGGGGCGAACCACCATCAAAAAAATCGCCCATCAACTGGAAGATATTTTCAGCGCGTTACTCTCGCCCAATGCCGTCTTTGACAATGAACTGGAAACCCTTCTCCTGGATATTTATGAATGTTTGCGAGTCGCCTACAACAACGAAATAGAAGGGGATAACAGCAGCGATGAACAAAACTTGCAACGGGCTGAGAAAATTTTTGCGCAACTCCAGGATAAGCTAGGCGACTGCTTTAACGAAGAACCGGCCATTCCCTCTTCCTCGGAACTGGGATTTGACATGACTCACTCCGTCTTTCAGGTGGGAGTGAAGCAGCGGATGGAACAAATTGAATCGGTTTTAGCCGAAACGTCCGATCCCAGCGCGATCGCGGAAACAGTGAAAAACCAGATGGAAGTGTTTGTGGGCTTAGCCGAGTCTGTCAGTCTCGAAGGATTTAAAGAAATTGCCCAAACCACCCTCAAAGCGCTGGAACAACATCCCAATGCGGCTGCCGACATTGCGCAGGAAGTATTGAATAACCTGAACGACGCCAGAGATGCCGTTCTAAATGGCGATCGCGATCGCGGGGGAGAACCCTCAGAAATCCTCAAAGGTTTTGCCGAACAGATGCCAAGTCAATCTCAGGAGACGAGCACCGCCTCAGATGACGGTTTTTCTTTAGAAGATACCTTTGGCGACTTTGAAGCCAGTACCGTGGAAGACCCCTTTTCTGCCTTTGCCCCTGCTGAAGCAGAAACTACCGCCCAACCCGTCTCTCAACCAGAATCTCCCTCATCCGCGACGGAAGCCCAACCGACCCCTCAACCCGTCTCAGAATCAGCACCGTCAGAAGAACCGCCATCTGCCTCACCCACTGAAGTCGAACCGACCCCGGAACCCGTTTCTCAATCGGAATCAGAAGAAGAAGCAGGGGCGCTCGACACCAGCCATAGTCCCGAACTTGAATCTGCCCAATTCCATAAACAACAACAAAGTTCTACCCCTCGCACCGGCGTTAGCATTCGGGTGGACTTAGAACAAGTTGAAAACTTGAACCATTTAGTTGGGGAACTCTCCATTAACCAAAATTTACTGTCGTTGCGGGATGAACAATATCAAAGCGCCCTGCAAAAACTGGGAGGATGGCTTTCTCAACACCGACGGACGCTGTTTCAACTGCGGGATAAACTGCCTGCTGAATATGCCAATAGCGACTTTGCGCAATTCTTATACGCTTCTCTAGAGGAAAATACGCAATTAGAACAAGCCCTGGATGATGTCAATCATCTTGCCCGCGCTACCGCCACCTCTGTAGAACGAGAACAACGCCTCTCCCGGCAAATTCGAGATAGCTTAGAATCGGTGCGGATGGTTCCCATCGAAAAAGTTCTGAATCGCTTTCCCCCGATGGTGAAAAAATTAAGCCAATCCTATCAAAAGTCGGTGGATTTAAAACTATCGGGCGTGCAAGTCTTGGTGGATAAAGCCGTTACCGAAAATGTTTACGATGCCCTTCTGCATTTAGTCCGCAACGCATTCGATCATGGCATTGAATCCCCGCAAGAGCGCAAACAGCAAGGAAAACCTGCCACCGGCCAAATCATTATTTATGCGTATAATCAAGGCAATCGCACCATTATCGAAGTCAGAGATGATGGTCAGGGATTGAATGTTGAACAAATTTGTCAACGGGCTTTAGAAAAAAATCTCATTACAAGGACACAAGTTCGGGAAATTCAAAACGCTGTTCGTCCCGAAGACCAACTGTTGCGAGTTTTGTGTGAGCCGGGATTTTCCACAGTTGCTAATGCCACGGATTTATCGGGGCGCGGGATTGGTCTTGATGTGGTTTATTCCCAAATGCAAAAGCTGAATGGCTCGGTTACTGTGGAAAGCCAACTGGGATTGGGAACCACCTTTTATTTACAAATTCGGGGTGCCTTGATGAATGCCCGTTTATTAGTGTGTAAAGTCGGCAATGGGGTTTATAGCTTTATTGCCGATGAAGTGGAACAGGTACTTATTCCCGAACAAGAAAAAATCAAATGGCTGGGTAGTCGCAAAGTTTTACAGTGGCAACCTCAAGAGGGAGAAGAACCCACAACAATTCCCATTCATCCTCTGACCAATCTCTTAAATTATCAGCCCAACGCCAACTATTTGCTACAAAGCCAAGGGGCTTCGGAAATTGAGATGGAACAAGAAACAACTTTATTGACGGCTGAAGGAGGTATTGCTCCCTTATTGCTGGTGCGAACCCCAGAAGGAAGAGTAGGCCTTGAAATTGACACGGTCATTGAAGAACAAGAATTAGTCCTAAAACCAATCTCCACTGTAGTGACTCCCCCTCCCTATGCCTATGGTTGCACCATTCTTCCCGATGGCCGTCTTAGCCTGGTCATTGATGGAGCAGCGCTTCTCAGTCATAGTCAAGCTCATTTAAGTATATCCACTAATAGTCAATCGACACTCAATGCCAAGCAACCGGCAACCCTTCCCAGCAAATCAAAAGGCACGCTTCCTCATCAACGCCTGAGCGAAGACGCCACCAATCCCTATAGCAGTTATGCCAATCCAGAGGGAGAAGCCGAAAATATCCATGAAACCTCTTCTCCAAGCAAATCCTCGGCTCGTGAAGAATCTCTGCCAATTGATCGCGACAAATTCCGAAAATTGCTTGTAATTGATGACTCCATTACCGAGCGGCAAACCCTCTCAATGATTATGCAAAAGGCAGGACATCAGGTAATCCAAGCCCAAGACGGCCAAGATGCCTTAGAAAAACTGCAACAAGGGGCGAATGTCGATTTAATTGTCTGTGACTTAGAAATGCCTCGCATGAACGGCTTAGAATTTATTGGCGTCACGCGACAAAATCCGGAATTAGCAAAAATTCCGGTGATTGTTCTAACTTCACGCACCCGTGATAAATACCAACGCATTGCTATGGAATTGGGAGCTTCTGATTATTTAACAAAACCTTACATGGATCAAGAGTTGCTCGATACAGTTGGAAAAAATTTGTAATCATAAGTCGCCAGCAATCAATCATTAATAAGAAATCATGAATAATCCATCAGCACTTTCTCCCCATCCCCTTTTTAGTTCTTCTAATCAGGAAAAGAAATCGCAAAAAGAACCCCTGAGAGTAATTGTTTTTGAGTTAGGCGATCATTGGTTTGCCCTCCCCATTAATGCCATTTTGCAAGTTACAAAAAGTCCACCGGAACTAAGCGAACATTTAGCTGGTTTGGGCTTAGTAATGTTGGAAAATCAAAGCATTATGTTGCTGAATCTACATGAAAAATTGAGCTCTCAACAATCCTCTAAGCAAGACATTCAGGGAGAATTTCTAATATTGACTCAAACTCGGCAAGGAGAATTATGTGGCATTCCCATTGATGTTTTACCTAACATGATGGAATTGCCTTTTGATGAAATTCAACCGCTTCCTAAGGCTTATCGGCAAACGAATTTATATGGTGTAGCTCGTTTTGTTACCTTCATTGAGTTTGAAGAAAAACAATCAAAAGACGCGATTTATTTATTAGATGTAGATGAAGCCGTTCGTTCTCTTAGTTGATAAATCATCTTTTTTGAAATGATTGGACTCAGGGATTGCTAGCTGTCTTGAGTGTAATTTGCTTGTTGGAACCTTAAATGAGGATAAAAAATGACTGCTTGAAAGCGAAATATTTCAAGGTTAACAGATGATTTAAATCGTTAATAACGTCTGGTTAAATTTTTCTTAAATAAAATAAGAAAAAGGTATGATACAGTATCATCGGGTTGATTCTATGAAAACAGAATCATAATCGTATCTAGCCCATATCACAAGAAAAGAATTAAATGAACATTAACCCGAAAAAAAACCGAGAGGAGTATTAAGAAACTTGACAACTAAGTAGATGTATTTAATGATTGTTACTAGCCTAAGTAGGTATGCCCTTACCCAAAGGAGAATTGAATTAATATGACGTTAACTACCGAATTCCCAAGTTTTTCACAGCAACTGGCGCGCTTTCCGTTTAGTCGCAATGACTGTCTTCCCGCTCGCGCTGATTTGCTATGGTCAGTGGAGTGGGGAAACGTTCGCACTTTGACTTGGAATGAAGAAGGCTCAGTAATCACTTTGGGGTATTGGGGAGCTGGCGATGTCGTTGGTCAACCCCTGTCTGGCATATATCCTTACCAAATTGAATGTTTAACCAGTGTGGAAGTCACGTCTATCCCCACTCAGCAATGGCATCAATTTTTGGACCGAATTGTATCTCATACTCAGCAAACGAAAGAATTGTTCAGCATTATTCGCAGTGAACGGATTTATCATCGCCTTGATAAGCTTCTCATTTGGTTAGGGAATAAGTTTGGCCGCACGGTATCACAAGGGATATTGATTGATCTGCGCTTAACCCATCAAAATCTTGCGGAATTAATTGGTACCACTCGCGTAACGGTAACTAAGTTATTAAAAGAGTTAGAAGACGAAGGAAAAATTGTCCGTCAGCAACGATACTATATTGTTCTCCCGCGGTAAGGCGGTATTAGCCTTGCTGTAGTGCCAGGTTTTTATAGAAAGTCGCCGTAAAACCAA
>JBDGQV010000030.1:0-61861 GCA_042218725.1 Halothece sp.
TATTGATGTTGATCCCTTAGATATGGGATGAAACAATTAAATACAGGGGAAAGGGAGTAAAGTAAAGTCATCTCAAGGGAACCAATCAGAATGAACCAAGTAGAAACCGTTGCCAAGGAATCAATTTTAAACGCCTTAAATGATTTAATCGATGTGGTAGCCAAACTGAGAACACCGGAAGAAGGATGCCCGTGGGATTTAGACCAAACCCAGCAAAGCCTGGTTCCTTATATTATCGAAGAAGCGTATGAAGTGGCGGCCGCCATTCGCAGTGAAAATCAAGAAGAAATTGTCGAAGAATTGGGAGACTTATTATTGCAAGTTGTGTTGCAATCGCAAATTGCATCAGAATCCCAGTATTTCACCTTAGAAGAAGTCGCCCAAGGCATTACGGATAAATTGATTCGCCGCCATCCTCATGTTTTTGGCGATTTGGAAGTCGAAGATGCCCAAGAAGTGCGGAAAAATTGGGAAGAAATTAAAGCTCAAGAAAAAGGTTATCATCCAGATAAAACAGAAAGACTGAGCCAAAAATTTAAGAAATATACGGAAACATTACCGCCTTTATTTGCTAGTCTGAAAGTTTCAGAAAAAACGGCAAAACTAGGATTTGAATGGGAAAATTCTCAAGGCGTTTGGGATAAATTTGAGGAAGAATTATCAGAATTTCAACAAGCTTTAGAAACGGATAATGTTAAGCACCAACAAGCAGAATTGGGAGATGTTTTATTTACCCTCGTGAATATTGCTCGCTGGTACGGTTTAGATCCCTCAGAAGCTTTACAGGGAACTAATCAACGGTTTGTGCAACGGTTAAGTGTTATGGAAAATTTAGCAGAGGGGTCTCTGAGCGAGTATTCCTTAGAAGGATTAGAAAAGTTATGGCAACAAGCTAAACAACAGCTTCTTCATCAATCTCAGCAATCAGAAAAAACCGAAGAGAAACGTTAAAAAAATAATATTAATTCCTTGATTTCAAAACTTATACGGATTTGATTAATCAGTACGACAAATCGGTGGCGTAATTGGAAAAAGGGTAAAGGGTAAAGGTTAAAGGGGAGGGGAAAGCAACTTTTCCCTTAGCCCCTTGGGATAGTGCGTTTAGCAAGGGGTTCAATGCCCCAAACCTAAACAAATCTAACCGTCTCAATTATTGGTCACCTTTAAAGTAAGATTCCATGACTTCCCGGACAATGGGAGCAGCAACGGAACCGCCACCGCCGCCAGAATGTTCGGCAAAGGCAACCACAACAATTTCTGGATCATCATAGGGGGCAAAGGCGCCAAACCAAGCATGGGCTTTCCCCGATGTTTCGGCACTACCGCTTTTTCCGGCAGTAGGGGGAGTATTGGGAGATTTGGCAGCGGTTCCGGTGCCATCATCCACAACCGCTTTCAGTCCTTTGCGGATAGTGCGAATGGTTTGGGGATTCAAGTTCATGGGAACTCGCCACTGGCTGGGATTTCCCTCTGTTTTTAAGAGATGGGGTTGAACGCGATCGCCCCCATTGGCAGGAACTGAAAACATGACCGCCACTTGTAAGGGAGTAGCCAGAGTAAACCCTTGTCCAATGGACAGATTCACGGTATCTCCTGCCGACCAACCCCAATCATAATGTTTTTGTTTCCAAGCGTTATCGGCAATCAATCCGCCCCTTTCTGCAGGAAGTTCTAAGGTCGTTTCTTCGCCAAAACCATAACGTCTTGCCCAATCAATTAAGGTTTCCCCGCCAACCCCACGTCCAATTTGTCCAAAAAAGGTGTTGCTGCTCATCTTTAAAGCCTCAACATACCCAATACGGCCAAAACCGGCACGGTTCCATTCATGAAAACGCACTCCAGCGACACTGATATAAGGATAGGTGTTCAAGACAGTATCGGGAGGAAATTTCCCAGACTCCATTCCTGCGGTAGCGGTAACAATTTTGAAGGTAGAAGCCGGGGGGAAACCTCGAACAGCCCGGTTAATAAACGGTTGCTCTTTGGCTTGCAATTGACGCCACCTCTCGGAACTAATACCAGTCGAAAAAAGGTTGGGATCAAAGGTTGGTCGACTGGCCATTGCTAGCACCCCACCGGTTTTCGGATCAAGGGCCACGATCGCGCCCACTTGATCTCCAAGGGCGGCTTCTGCTGCTTTTTGCAACTCTAAGTCTAGGGTTAAGGTTACATTTTCCCCGGATTTGGCCGGTTCTTCTCCTAAAATCCGAATGATACGCCCGTTGGCATTAACTTCCACCTGCTGACCGCCCCATTCCCCTCGCAACTGTTTTTCAAAGGCAGCTTCCACGCCCATTTTGCCAATAATATCCCCTGAGCGATAATCCCCTTGGCGCTTATCTAATTCTTCTTGGCTAATTTCCCCGGTATAGCCTAAAACATGAGCCGCTACCGACCCATTGGGATAGTCCCGTACCGGTTCAATTTCCAATTCCACCCCATTGAGTTGGTAATTATACTCTTCAATGGCAGTTACTTGTTCCGGGGTTAGCCCTCTGGCAATACGTACCAAAGAGGGAGAGTTGACAGACACTTCTTCCACACGCTTGGTAATTTCCGCCACAGACAGGTCCAGAATTTCGGAAAGCCGATTGACCGTTTGATTCCAATTCGGTTTGGTTTGGGCAAGGGGCCAGATAAACAGGGAATAAGAGAGGCGGCTATCCGCTAAAATTTTGCCGTCGCGATCGAGGATATTTCCCCGAATGGGGGGCTTGGGCAGAATCCGAATCCGGTTTTCTTCTGCCAGTTGACGGTTGCGTTCTCCTTGCACCAGTTGTAAATAGCCCAGGCGCGATCCAATTCCCCCTAGCAACAAGGCAGTAATGACTAAGAAAATGACCGCAGGACGCAGTTGCCGTCCCACGGTACGAAGTTTTTTTTGACGCCCCTTACTTGGTAAGTTGTTCTTACTGTTATATTTTTTCTTGGTCTTCTTACGCCAGGGAAGGGT
The DNA here is from genome assembly GCA_042218725.1 of Halothece sp. Taxonomy (GTDB): domain Bacteria; phylum Cyanobacteriota; class Cyanobacteriia; order Cyanobacteriales; family Rubidibacteraceae; genus Halothece. The sequence continues at coordinate 2,954 of JBDGQV010000030.1, forward strand.
AGTTGCCATTGCGTTTACAGACGTTTTAAGTCGGGGTAGGCCGCTAACAGGTCATCATTAGATAGGGTATCGCCTTCGGCTTGAGGCGTCCAAATGATTTCTACTGCTAACAGATTTTCGCTACCGGTACTCCCTAACTGACGCAACGCTTGACGCAGATCATCGGGATCTTTAATATCAGGCAGGTTGAGTTTGCCTTGAATGCCAGCAAGAACCGTTACCACAATATACTCGGCAGGTGCTTCCTCGCTTCCGCCTTCACTTTCACGACGATTGAATTGGCTTTCCACATTGGAGAGAGTTTCTTCACTATATTTACTCCGTTCCGACAGGGCAAGCCGGTTAAACTCTGCTTCGGCAGATTCTAGCTGAGAAACATTGGATTCGGTTTTGGCATAGACCCAATATTCGGGATGGCGTAACAGGGCCAGTGTCGCTTCTTGCAGGACTTTTGAGCGACCGGATGTGGTTCCGGTATCTGCCCGTTGGGCAAGGTCGTTTAACTCTTGTTGCAGTTCTTTGGCATCGGCAAGTAATCCCACTTGGGTTTTTGCCACCGTTACTTTGGGATTGGCTGTGGCAACGCCCCCATTGCCGCCGCCGCCAAAACCGGCATTTTGGAAGCTTCTGACTAAGAAGTTAGCAATGGCAAAGAAGATGAGGATGGTAAAGATACTCCCGAAACCGCCAAAGCCAAAGAAGGGTAAGAGGAAGGGAAAACCGCCAAGACCGCCGCCAGGGCCGCCGCGATTTCCGCCTTGGGAGGGGGCACTGCGACTGGGAGAACCAAAGCCGCCCCCGCCAATTCGCCCGCCGCTGCGTCTGGCTAAGGCATCGCTGGCATCAGCAAAGACGAAAATAAACGCTAAGCTGACAAGAACAATGGACTTTAATAAGCGTTTCCAATTCAGATTCTGGAACATGATTTTGCGTCAATCACTTCATGAGTTGCTATCTATTTTCGATCATGCTCAATTTTGTAAAGAACCACCACCCACAATGGTTACAATTTCTAGTTGGTCTCCTTCTTTGACCAGAGTATTGTCCCAATGCTGGCGGTGGAGAATCTCTCCGTTGTATTCAATGGCGACCAAGCGAGGATTATAGTCCAGTTGAGTGATCACTTCGGCGACTGGCGTTTGGGGAGAACAAGCAATGGCATCGCCGTTAACAGTAAGGGTAATGGTTTCGTTAGACATGGCTGCGAGGGTTTGGAAACTCTTTGAGGAGACTTTCTGTGGCTTGTTGGGGATCTTGGGCTTCCATGATGGCACGGACCACAGCAACCCCTTGGGCTTGGGCTTGAATGACATTTTGAATATTCTGGGCGTTAATGCCGCCAATGGCAAACCAAGGAATGGAAGCGTGTTTAGCAGCGTAGCGAATATAGTCCAAACCGGCAGCCGGTTTTCCAGGCTTGGTTGGCGTTTGATAAACTGGACCAACACCTACATAATTGGCCCCTTCTGCGATCGCGCTTGCCATTTCGTGGGGATTGGTGGTAGAACGGCCAATGATTTTGTTAGGGCCTAGAATTTTGCGCGCGACAGATATCGGAAGATCTTGTTGTCCTAAGTGTACCCCATCGGCATTCACCGCAAGGGCTAAATCGGCGCGATCGTTCATTAAAAATAATGCCCCGTATTGATGGCATAGGCGACAGAGTTTTTTCCCTTCGGCAATTTGAACGTTATCGTCCACGTCTTTATTGCGATATTGAACTAAGGAAAGTCCCCCTTTTAGCGCCGCTTCGACAATGGCAAACAGGTTTTGATGCGGGGAGGTAACCAGATAGAGTTGCGCTGATTTCAGTTTTTCTTGAGGAGAAGCAGAGAGGAGATGGCTTTCCAGGGTATAGATTTGATACCGCAGTTGCTTACAGCTGCTTCCCATTTGGGGATGATACAGTTTCCCATACTCTTCTAGAACGCGCAATGCTTCTTGGACGCGAGCCAGGTTAATTTGCAGCAGTTGTTGAGGGGTTTCTCGGCTTTCTTCCTGGGAATGGGTGAGACTGGTGCCGCAATCATCCGGGGTATTGCGGGCAGCATGAATTTCTGCAGTATGCCAATGGGCCAGAGTTTGACGCATGGCTTTGCACTGTTCCGCCAAGGTCGGGTTATCTAAGGCAAAGCGACACCATTCTTCGATAATGCGAATTCCTTCCCGGGCGCGATCGAGGTTTGCATCTAAAATGCGGCAAATCGCGACAGTATTTTGAGAAAATGATGGTTTAGCGTCTGTCATGTTGAATTGCTGGTCATTCATCACTAAATTATTTTGAGTTTCGTTGCTTGCACGAAGCGACCAATCATTATGTCATCAGATGCTGTTCAATAAAGTTTGTATAAACATCCCCTTCCAAAAAGGCTGGAGTTTCGAGAATTTTTTGATGAAAACTTATCGTGGTGGTGACCCCAGTAATCGCACATTCTCTTAAAGCCCGTTTCATCCGTCGAATGGCAGCTTCGCGAGTCGGCCCCCAAACAATTAATTTCCCAATCAAAGAATCATAATAGGGGGGAATTTCATAGTCCGTATAAACATGAGAATCCATCCTAACTCCGGGTCCTCCTGGCGGCAAATACCCGCTAATCCGTCCAGGTTGCGGACGAAAATCGTGTTCGGGGTCTTCGGCGTTAATACGGCATTCAATGGCATGTCCCCGAACTTCCACATCTTTTTGGCGCAGACTCAATGGTTCCCCTTGGGCAATGCGAATTTGCTCAGCAATTAAGTCTAACCCGGTTACCATTTCTGTGACCGGGTGTTCCACTTGAATGCGAGTATTCATCTCGATGAAGTAGAAGTCGCCGTGGGCATCTAACAGAAATTCGACAGTTCCAGCCCCCACATAATTAATCGATTGGGCAGCTTTAACCGCAGCTTTCCCCATTTTTTCTCGCAAGTGAGGATCTAATGCGGGACTTGGCGATTCTTCCAATAGTTTTTGGTGACGACGCTGAATGGAACAGTCTCTTTCACCTAAATGGATTACATTGCCATAACTATCCGCTAAAATTTGAAACTCAATATGCCGGGGCCGTTCAATAAATTTTTCCAAGTAAACGCCGCTATTGCCAAAGGCCGCTTCTGACTCTCCTTGGGCGGCTTGAAACAATTTGCTTAATTCGCCTTCATTATGGACCAGCCGCATGCCGCGTCCGCCACCGCCAGCAGTGGCTTTTAGCATCACTGGATAACCAATGTCTCGTGCGACCCGATAGGCTACCGTATCATCGGCAACTAAGCCATTACTGCCGGGAACTACTGGAACCCCGGCTTTTTGCATATTTTCTCGGGCAGTGGACTTGTCTCCCATCGCCCGAATCGCTTCTGCTGTTGGTCCAATAAAATTAATTTGATGGTCGGCACAAATTTCGGAAAATCGAGCATTTTCTGCTAAAAAGCCATAGCCGGGATGAATTGCAGTGGCATTGCGGGTCAGCGCGGCCGCAATTAAGTTTGGAATATTGAGATAACTTTTACTAGAAGGCGGCTGTCCAATACAGACACTTTCATCAGCCAGTTGGACATGGAGGGCATTGCGGTCAATGGTTGAATGCACCGCAACCGTGGCAATGCCAAGTTCTTCACAACTGTGTAAAATTCGCAGGGCAATTTCCCCACGATTTGCAATTAAAATTTTGGAAAAGGACATTTGCAATTATCAAATATAAGAGTTTTTCATATTAGTTTGGTATCATTCTCTGGCGTTAATTAAATAAAATAATTGGTAAAAAATATGCTTAGGTTGCTATTAAATATAAATGATTTTTAATCCGTGTTTTCGTTTTCTGGACGCCAGGCCGGATCCACCAGACAAATAAATACTAAAGGTTCATCGCCACAATTATGAACATATTGATAGGAATTAGGGGGAATATAGACCGTGTCTCCGGCTTCAATCAATTGTGTTTCGTTATCAATGTGCATTTCTCCTTTACCCTGAATAATGTGATAGACTTCAGAGGTGCTAAGGGAATGAGGCGTTGAGGTTTGACCCACTAGCAACGCGGCGTGGGCTAAACTATACCGCAGGGCAAGGGGTTGTTTATCGGGATGCAATATCTCCCGTAAAATTTTGCCATCCTCGCCGGTCATTTCGTCACATTCCTTCAATTTTTTCACTAACATTGAAATCGTTCCTGATGAAGATTGTGCCACTATTTGGAACAATAGTCTTGACAATTAATTGCTTGTTCAGTATTAGCAATTAAAGGATGCACTGTGCATTTGAGTCGATGATCATTGGTAAAAAATTGACAATTTGGACAAGGAATTTGATGCATTGTCTGTCCGCGTTGGACAGTGGCATAAACGGTACTAATGAGGGTCCAAATCAACATTAGAGTAAATCCCCAAGCGAGAAGAAAGCAAAGGGGAATCACCAATGAGGATAGCAGTGGTAAAAGAGAATCAAACACGTTTAACAAAGCTAAAAATAATTGTCGTTCGTTAATTAACGAGAGATTAAATTACCGATTCTCTATCCTACCACAGAGAATCGACTAGGAAAATTCCCATGACAAAATAGGATTAACTGCCAATTTTTTCTTTGAGTTCGGATAATTGCTGTTGATTGAAAATCCGTTTCAGCAAATCAGCCGCTGATTGCGGATCCGCAGGAATTAAGACTTGCGGGGTGGGGGTATTGGCTAAACGTTGCAGGGTATCGCTGCCGGCAATTTGTTCCGGTTGACCTAATTCGAGATAATCGCTGCCTTGTTTGATTTCTTGAATAACGACTGGGGCAAGGGTGGTATAAGAATGTTTGGGATTCGCGATCGCGCTTTTTGCGGTCTCTAGTAAATTTTGCCAATTTTGCTCGCCGCTGGCCACTTCCTTGGCGCGATCGCAGATTTCCCGCAATTTTTGACGACTATCTGCTGTATCTTCTCCTCGAAAATAGGGTAACATTTCCCGCAATAACGGTCGGACTTGTTCGAGGGGGCTTTGGCTAGCCGTTTCCGATTCGGCGGCAGAGGCTTCCCCTTCTGCTTCACCGGAGGCTTCCCCTAAATCAGCGATTACGGCTTTAATATCGGCACAGGCATCGAGATGTTGTTGCAACTCTTGAAACTGGGGTTCAGCATTTTTTACCAGTTCTTTGCCTTGCGCTTCACTTAACCCCTCTGCCGATTCTAAACGGGCAATCAAATCTTGCAACACATCAAATGCTGTCAGAAAGAGAGACTCTAATTTTTCATCAACATTCACTTTTCCATCGCGAAACACTTTAAACGCATCTTCGAGGCGATGGGCTGTTTTTTGGATACTGGTATATCCCAACATCGCCCCACCGCCTTTAATGGAGTGAGCAGCGCGAAATAAATCGTCAATTTGTTCCGAATCTTCACTTGCCCCGGCTAGATTCAGCATTCCCTGTTCCAGTGTTCCTAAATGCTCTTTGGCTTCTTCGATAAAATAACCGAGGATGCGTTGTTGATTGTCACTCATAATACCTTCTGCTGGTCTTCACTTACCGCAACGTTTCTATCGTACCCTGTTTTAAGTGACCAAATAACTAGCCCAAGCGGTGACCTCGTCTTTTTGATTTTCCTCATCACTCGGAGCAGAGGCCGTTTCTCGAATTAGCAACCGCCAGGTTTTTCCTTCCACTTGTCGCTGGAGATAGACTTGAAATTCGTTTTTATCTTGAGTAATCTCTTGACGAGGCAGATTTAATTTCAAGCGATAAGTACCATTGATTTTATACGTTGGCAAATCAGCAATATAAAGGGGATTGAGGCTTTGAATATTTAAATTTTGGATTTCAAAATCTGTTTCGCTGGGATTATCGAGTTGCGTTGTGAGGCGATTTTCCGTTAAAGTGAGTTGGCGCGCGATCGCGTGCTTAACAATTTCTCGTCCTGGGGCTAATCCCTTCGGCGGTGTATTTCCCCCACAAGCCGTTAAAACCGTGAGTAGTAAAATTAAAATCAGTTGCAACCAGCGCCGAGGGGCTATCATTACCTACTACTTGCCCAACCTGCCTAATATTATGTCACCAAACTCTAAGATAACCTAAAAATCCCGGTCTCATCATTCCCAAACATATTAAGATATTTGACAATTGGTCAGTAGAAATTAAAAATAGATCATTCATTGTCCATTAATCGAGGACTTGTCGAGACATTTAATTCAACATGAAAATTGCAGTAACGAAAGAAATTGAAGTCGGAGAACGCCGGGTGGCATTAATCCCGGATGTCGTTTCCCGCCTAGTGAAACAAGGTTGGGAAATTCATGTGGAAAGTGGTGCTGGAGAAGCAGGATACTTCAGCGATAGTGCTTATGAAGAAGCCGGCGCCACCATTGTCAGTGACAAAGCCACCCTATGGCAAAATGCTGATATCATTACCAAAGTTTCTTCCCTAAAAGAAGAAGAACTTCCCCTCCTGCAAAAAGGCAAATCCATTATTGGGTTGCTAGATCCCCTCGGTCAACCGGAAACCATTCAAAAATTAGCGGATCAGGGCGTTACCAGTTTTAGTCTAGAACTGATGCCCCGTACCAGTCGCGCCCAAAGCATGGATGCCCTTTCGTCTCAAGGCAACATTGCCGGTTACAAATCGGTCTTAATTGCCGCTACCGCCCTGCCCAAATTCTTCCCCATGTTGACAACTGCTGCGGGAACCATTCGCCCGGCAAGCGTGTTTATCATTGGTGTTGGGGTTGCTGGGCTGCAAGCCATTGCCACGGCTCGTCGTTTGGGCGCATTGGTAGAAGCCTTTGATATTCGTCCCGAAGTCAAAGAACAAGTGCAGAGTCTGGGCGCTGATTTTGTGGAAATGGATTTGGAAGAAGACACCACCACCAGTGACGGCTACGCCAAAGAAGTCTCCAAAGACTCCAAACAAAAATCGCAAGAACTGATTGCCAAGCACGTGGCCAAAGCAGATGTGGTGATTACCACCGCCCAAGTGCAAGGGAAGCGCGCCCCGCAACTGGTCACTAATGACATGATCAAAGAAATGAAACCGGGTTCAGTGATTGTGGATCTCGCGGGCGAACAGGGCGGCAACTGTGAACCCACCGAAGCTGGGAAAGATATTCAAATGGAACCGGGCGTAACCGTCATTTCTCCCATTAATCTCCCCTCTTCCCTCCCCATCCACTCCAGCCAGATGTACAGCAAAAACATTTCTACCCTCTTGCAATATCTGGTGAAAGAGGAACAAATGCAACTTGACTTTGAAGACGACATTATCGACAGCATTTGTCTCACCCATAATGGGGAACTCCGCAGTCAAAAAGTTCAAGAGATCCTAGCTTCCAAAACCGAATCCAAAGTCTAGAAAACGGAGCAAATAACCATGGAAACAACACTCATTGCCAGTTTATTCGTCTTTGTGCTGGCTGCCTTTGTGGGGTTTGAAGTGATCAATAAAGTGCCCCCAACGCTACATACGCCCCTGATGTCTGGGGCCAATGCTATCTCTGGAATTACCGTCATTGGTGCAGTTCTCATTGCTGGTGCCAGTGGAACCAGTACTGTTACTACCATTCTGGGATTTATCGCGGTAATTCTAGCAACCGTTAATGTGGTTGGCGGCTTCTTAGTCACCGACCGTATGTTGCAGATGTTCAAAAAATAAGGAGGCTAAATAGTCTGTGAACGATTTAAGTACATTATTGCCAACTGGGATTCAAATCGGCTATCTCATTGCCGCATCCCTGTTCATTTTAGGCTTAAAGAAGCTGGGTTCTCCTGCCACTGCCCGTAACGGCAACGTCCTATCCGCCAGCGGGATGCTTCTGGCAGTTGTTGTTACCCTACTGGATCAACAAATCTTAGACTACCAATGGATTTTAATGGGCGTGGCCATTGGTTCTGTCATCGGTGTGATTATTGCCAAAACCGTTGCCATGACAGCAATGCCCCAAATGGTCGGCTTCCTCAACGGGTTAGGAGGCGCGGCATCGGCATTGGTTGCGATGGGCGAATTTTGGCGATTAGTCCACGGTGAAACGGGAGTTCCCCTTGATGCGACGATTACCGTCATTTTGGGCATCTTTATTGGGGGAGCAACCCTCACCGGCAGCTTAGTGGCTGTTGGAAAACTGCAAGGGGTGATTTCCGGGAAACCGGTTACCTTTCCCTTGCAACAACCGGTCAATATTGCCCTCATCATTGGGTTTATTGTCAGCAGCGGCTTCTTAATTGCTTCCCCCAGCAGCCAGATTCCCTTATTCGTAATGATTGGCACTGCCACAGTATTTGGCATTCTCTTTGTGTTGCCCATTGGCGGCGGCGATATGCCAGTGGTCATTTCGCTGTTAAACTCCCTTTCCGGGTTAGCAGCCAGTGCCGCCGGTTTTGTCGTCATGAACAATATGCTGATTATTGCTGGGGCATTAGTCGGGGCCTCCGGTTTGATTCTCACCGAAATTATGTGTAAAGGCATGAACCGCTCCTTAGTGAGTGTTCTGTTTGGTGCCTTCGGCGGCGGTGAAGCCGGTGGTGCTCCTGGCGCCCAAGGATCTGATGCGGCCGATAAAGTTGTCCGCAGCATCGGTTCCGAAGAAGCAGCGATGATGTTGCGCTATGCCCGCTCTGTGGTCATTGTCCCCGGTTATGGTATGGCGGTGGCGCAAGCCCAACAAGCAATTCAGGAATTAGTGGTTCTCCTGGAACAAGGCGGCGTTGATGTCAAATATGCGATTCATCCGGTTGCCGGAAGAATGCCGGGACATATGAATGTGTTATTGGCAGAGGCGAATGTGCCTTATACCCAGCTCTATGATATGGATGAGATTAACCCGCAGTTTGAACAAACCGATGTGGCGTTAGTCGTCGGCGCAAATGACGTCGTAAACCCGGGCGCCCGTCATGATGCGGGAAGTCCCATTTATGGCATGCCCATTTTAGAGGTGGATAAAGCGAAAAACACCATTGTGATTAAACGCAGCCTCGGCAGTGGCTTCTCGGGTATCCAGAATGAGCTATTCTTCAAGGATAATACCACCATGCTCTTTGGCAGTGCCAAGGAAATGTTAGGGGAATTAGTTTCTGAAGTGAAGCAACTGTAATTGTTACCCCTTTAGACATAGGTTGGGGAGTTTGAATTCTTCCCAATAACCTAAAAAAGTGACCAGTACACAAGTTGATTGTAACTGGTCACTTAATTTATGGGACGTTCTTCAACGAGGATAGCCTTCTTTAAAACTGACAGTTTTCAGCGCTGGCAATATTGTGTAATTGGATGTCGGGACAAGTGCGTTTGCACAAGCCTGTCAAGACATTTCCCGGTCCCACTTCAACCAGTTGAGAAACTCCTTCTTCGGCTAACTGGAGAAGTGTTTCCCGCCAACGTACTGGGTTTGTCATTTGGTCAATGAGACGGTTTTTCAGTTCCGCCGCATCAACCGTTGGAATGGGATTCACATTGGATAAAACTGGAATAATGGCTTCCCCAAAGCTGACGTTATTTAAAACTTGTTGGAACTGTTCCGCCGCTGTTGCCATTAAGGGCGAATGAAAAGCCCCTGAGACTTTGAGGGGAACGGCTCGTTTTGCTTTCACTTCTGAGAGGACAGCATCTACTGCTTCCGGTGCCCCAGAAATAACCCCTTGTTGGGGACTATTATCATTGGCAAGGACCACATCGCTGTTTTTCTCAAGGGCTTCATCCAACTGGGCGCGATCGAATTTCATTAAGGCAACCATTTTGCCCCCGGCAGCGGTATCCATAAGTTCTGCTCTTTTTTGGACTAATCTTAACCCAGCTTCAAACCCAAAGACCCGCGCCGCATACAAAGCACTGTATTCTCCTAAACTATGGCCAGCAACATATTGAGGGAAATAGCCGCCTTCTTCAATTAATAAATCCGTGAGAATACACTCGATGACATACAGACAGGGTTGGGTATAAAGGGTGCGGGAGAGATTTTCTTCATCTTGACGACAAACCTCTAACACGGACCAACCAAGAATTTTCTCAGCTTGTTGGAACTTTTCTTGCCCAAATTTGGTTTCGGCTAAATCGGTTTCCATTCCCACGGTTTGGGATCCTTGTCCGGGAAAAACAAAGGCAAATTTACTCATTTTTGGTTTGTTATTGGCAATTCCTTTTCCTTGCAACGTAGACTAATACATCTTTACCGCCTCTTAGAGGTCTCAAGCTCTTTACTCAAGCTTGGAGGCCTTTAACGGCGTTCTGTGATAGAATCATCTCTGATTCGGGAGGGGCAGTCCTGAATCAAGCTCGCCAAGGGGAAAGAATCGGGGACAATCGTTGGATTAAGCGGCCTGTTGTCTAGATTCTCCCGTTGAAGCGAGAATCTCCTTTTTTAATAGGAGAGTGTCAAACAATTTGCCATTGTACGATAGTGGCTCCCCAAGTCAGGCCAGCACCAAAACCAGACATAGCAATAATGTCGCCGTCATTCAATTGACCGGCTCGCATCGCTTCATCAAGGGCTAACGGAATCGACGCTGCCGAGGTATTGCCATAGCTAGCTACATTACTAATTACCCGTTCCGGAGGAAGATTTAAGCGTTGGGCGACAGCATCCATAATGCGTTGGTTCGCCTGATGCAGCAATAACCAGTCCACTTGTTCGGATGTTAACTCAGCATGAAATAGGGCTTTTGAGATGACTTCGGGTACTTTTTCCACTGCAAAGCGATAGACTTCTTTGCCTTTCATATGAATCGGCTGATAATTTCCCTGACTGACTTGAATCGAGTCAAGCAGGGGACGAGATTCCCCTTGGTGAGACAAGGTCAGGGTATGATTCAACTGGCCATCGCTACAGAGTTCACATCCTAAAAGGGCATCGCGCTGAGGATCCGTTGCTTCAATGACCACAGCCCCTGCCCCATCGCCAAATAAAATGCAAGTGCCGCGATCGGACCAATCTACCCAACGGGACAACAAATCCGCACCTACCAGCAATACCTTTTGATACATACCAGTGCGAATAAATTGAGCAGCATTGACCAAACCAAACACAAAGCCGGAACAAGCCGCGGTTAAATCAAACCCCACTGCCTTTTTAGCACCCAAGGCCGTCTGAATACTCACAGCACTGCCGAATAAATCATCTGGAGTGGACGTTGCTAGGATGACTAAATCCAGTTCCTCTGGATGGACATTCGCCATTTCTAGCGCATTTTGACTAGCTTGGGTGCCAATATCCACCAAAGACTCCCCAGGGGCGGCCACACAACGTTGTTTAATGCCAGTGCGGGTCGTAATCCAGTCATCAGACGTTTCCACCATCTGGGTTAAATCTTCATTGCTTAACCGACCAGAGGGGGTTGCTGAGCCACTCCCGGTAATGCTGATACCTGCTGAATATAATCCGTTCCTCATGCTTCTCCTTTATCCTTGGGGTGGGTTTCCACTCACTGTTGAATCCACTTCCATTTGCGTTGTCCCCACACTGTAAGAACGAAGACGAGCTAAAACCTGTTCATCGATAGCATCTTTGGCTAAGCGAATCGCGTTGTAAATCGAAGGCGCTTGGGAACTGCCGTGACTAATAATGGAGATTCCATCAACCCCCAATAATAACGCGCCGCCATGTTCGGCATGATCAACTCGTTGCTTAATGCGTCTTAAATTCGGTTTGAGCAGGGCGCTCCCAACTTGCCCATGCAATCCTTGGGGGAGTTCTTCTTTCAAAATATTGAGCAATACTTCTCCCATTGCTTCGGCAAATTTAAGAATGACGTTCCCCACAAAGCCATCACAAACAATGACGTCAAATTCTCCAGACAGGACATCTCGCCCTTCGGCGTTACCCACAAATGGAATCTGGGGATTAGCTGTCATTAATTGATGAGCTCGAATTGAGGCTTCATTTCCTTTCGAGGCTTCTTCCCCAATATTGAGCAAGCCCACCTTAGGCTCAGCATTCCCCAAGACATACCTACTATACACTGTCCCCATTACTCCAAACTGTTCGAGATATTTCGGGCGACAGTCTACCATTGCGCCGGCGTCGAGGATAATTACTGATTTTCCGGCAATCAGAGTAGGTAAAATGGCACCAATGGCTGGACGATCAATGCCTTTTAAGCGTCCCAATCGCAACAATGCTGCTGCCATGGCTGCACCGGAATGTCCGGCAGAAACCACTGCTTCTGCTCTTTCGGCTTTGACCATGTCCATGGCAATATTAATCGAAGCGTTGCGTTTCCGCTTCAGCCCTGCCATGGGTTCTTCATCCATTGCGATCACGCCTTCGGACGGCACAATCTCCACATGGGGATGGTTTTCATTGCCTGAAGAGGCAAGATGAGGCTGAATTTGTTCAGGATCACCAACCAACAGCACATCTACCTCAAGCTCTTCTGTGGCTCGGATAGCCCCTGTAATAATTTCGCCGGGAGCGTGGTCGCCTCCCATAGCGTCAACTGCAATTTTTGCGCGAGTCGATCCCATAAATCAAATTAGTATAAGCGTTACAGGGTTGTAATAAACCCATTTTGGACAAAAATCAAAACTAAACAGTTAAATTTTAAGTGAAAAACAATTTACAGTGTCTCTTTAAGATAGATTACAGGTTGTTGGCCCAACTGACTAGTAGGGGTTTCTAGGGAATTGAGATTTTTTTGGGGGTTGCTTGTAATTTCAAATCATGTTGGATGTGATTAGCTTCAGTTTTTGGATAGGATTTTTCACTCCTTGGCAAGACAAGGCACCGCCGTTAAAGCCTGTCCAACCGTTAGCCTGGGAGGAGTTAGCTCTATTTTCGCGCCCTCATCCGCCAACAGCAATGATTGAGGAGACAGTTCCAAACTATTTACAACAATTATCTGCCTTGGGAATTGCGGTTCCTTCCCAGGGGGTTTGGTTAGCCTCGGATTGGTGGATCTTTGGACAACATCAAGGAAAGCGTCTCCATTCTGCGGCCTCGTTAACGAAAATTGCGACTAGCCTAGCCGCCCTAGAAGTTTATGGGGTGAATCATCAGTTTGAAACCCTGGTGAAGCGAACAGGAGTCATTAAAAATGGGGTCCTGGAAGGAGATTTAGTGATAGAAGGGGGAGGCGATCCGTTTTTCGTTTGGGAAGAGGCGATCGCGCTGGCGAATACACTCCATCAGGTCGGAATTCAGGAAATTAGAGGAGATTTAATCATTACCGGCGATTTTTTTATGAATTACCAACGAGAGGCGGAAACGGTTTCTCGTTACCTGGCACAAGCACTGCATCATGAATCATGGTCCCAACAAATTCGCCAACAATATCAAAAACTTCCTCCAGAAACCCCTCGCCCTGAGATAACAATTTCGGGAAACGTAATTGTCAAAAAACATGATGAAACTTTAAAAAACGCAACAACTATCATTCGTCATCAATCGCCTTCCCTAATAACCATTCTGCAACAAATGAATATTTATAGTAATAATGAAATGGCAGAATTACTAGCGCAATTAATGGGTGGGGCGAAAAAAGTGGCAACCATTGTTGCAAAAACTGCTAATTTTCCTGATGAAGAAATTCAATTAATGAACGGTTCGGGGTTAGGGGTTGATAATCGGCTTTCCCCCCGTGCTGTTTCTCAAATTTTAAAGGCCATTCATGAAAAATTAGAGAAAAATGGTAAAAGTATTGCTGAAATTTTTCCGGTAACGGGAATGGAAAAAGGAACGGTGCGCGATCGCGCGCTTCCCGAAGGGATTGCTGTTAAAACGGGAACTTTATGGAATGTCAGTGCCCTAGCCGGCGTTATTCCTACCGAACGTTACGGCTTAGTGTATTTTTCAATTCTCAACCAAAACGGGAATATTAAAACGTTTCGCAATCAACAAGATCAATTTTTACAAAACTTAGCTCAACAATGGCATTTAGTTCCTTTTAATCAGCAACCAACAGTTCAGTTAGGAGATCCGCAACGCAATATTTTAGTCTTATCCCAATCAGATTAAATTGTTTCACGACTCAATAAAAAATCGCTAAACTAAAGTAAGCAATCATTGTTTTTGACTATGACTTCTTCTTTAGAGCGCCAAATTATTGATCCTGATCGTGATGGTCGATCCATGGCCGATAATCCCCAACAATTTCCCTGGATGGTTTTGATTAAGGAAAACTTACAAGAGGTGCAAGAAGCGAATCAACGCGCTGAACAGGAAAGCCAACGGGCAGAAAGATTGACTGCCCAATTGCGGGCGTTAGGCGTTGATCCAAAGGCTTAACAGCTTTCCCCTTAAGTTTTGGTCAGGCGGGCGATAAGATGGAGTGTTTGATAGGGATGGTTATCTTTACCCTATTTAAAGTGCTTGTATCCTTAAGGAGATAATAATGATTGATGTATCCCGCATTCCCGCACAGCCTGAAACCGGTTTAATTAACATTCTTATTGAAATTGCTGGCGGCAGCAAGAATAAGTATGAATTCAACAAAGACATGAACGCGTTTGCCCTCGATCGCGTGTTGTTTTCTTCTGTTCACTATCCGTATGATTATGGGTTTATTCCCAATACCCTAGCCGATGATGGGGATCCCCTTGATGGCATGGTGATTATGGATGAACCCACCTTCCCCGGTTGTGTCATTACCGCTCGTGCCATTGGCATGTTAGAAATGATTGATGACGGCGATCGCGATGAAAAACTGCTTTGTGTGCCGGATGAAGATCCCCGGTTTAAAGAAGTGAAATCGCTTCAGCAAGTTGCCTCTCATCGGCTCGATGAAATTTCTGAGTTTTTTGCCACTTACAAACGCCTAGAAAAGAAAGAAACCGAAATTCTCGGCTGGAAAGATGCCGATGCCGTTAATGCATTAGTCGAAAAATGTGTAAAAGCCAATAGTTAATTATGCTGTTGGGTTTCCTCTCTCCTCAACTCTGGAGAGGGGAAGCGCATCCTTATTTTCACTGATTCAGGCTTTGAGAGGAATCATTGTTACCCTTTTGAGCAGACGCTTTGGGAATGGGGAACTGAGCCGGAAAGCAATGCTGTCACTACGCTAGTGCGACGATTGCGAAAGTGCCTAGACACCATTGGTGCTCAGGATTCCATCGAAACTGTCTATGGGATGGGGTATCGACTCAATACAATTGATGAAGTCTCAAACGATTGCTAATTAATGTTTAATCGGAGCCGTCGCCGTCTTGCTTATTGATTTACCCTCTCGATGGGAAGCATTCTCATTGTGTTCACCACCGTTGTCAATACCGAGTGGTGCAAAATCAGATTGAATCTTTTGATAAAGATCTCTATCGCGTGAATAAAGTGCGTTCCCGCCAAACTGGCAATTTTGGATTAGGCTTATCAATTGTTCAACAGATTGTGCAAGTTCATGGCGGTCAGATTAAGGTTCATAGTGTCGAGCAAGAAGGGACAACCTTTGAAATGGAATTTTCCTTCCCCTCAAAGTTTTAGCATCTGACATCTTGGTGTCACATTTATTGATCAAACAGCAATAGCAAATTGGAAATTTAGGGGCAATCGTATGGCAGGTCGCGTAACTGTCCCCAAACCGACGCTTTCCATGAGAAATGTCGGCTCCTTGATCAACTGATGAATAACAAGGATTAATTCACGATCTGTCTTAGGGAAGGGGTAAGGAAAATTATTCCTTTCTAAACTAACAAGCAAATTATTAAAGTTCCGATCAAAATGGCTTTAAAAAAGCTCGCGATTTTCGTTTCTCAAAACAGCAAGGCTTCTTTGCGGATATTGTTGCTCAGCGGCTTGCTAATTCCTACTCTCGTTGGATGCGGAGAGCGATTTAATTCCTCGGCAGAAGCACAATCAGAAAACGGCAGTGAAGAAAACGCTTTACCCAATGTCCAAAGCGCGATCGCGCAACAAAAATCCCTAAAACCACCGATAACCGAAAAAGGAGACACTGCCGCGCAACAAGTGGTGTCTTTGCGTTCACAAGTGGAAGGACGATTAGAACAATTAACAGTTGATGTAGGCGATGAGGTGCAGAAAGGACAAGTCTTAGTGCAACTGAATGATAATCTGCTCAAAACTAACCTTGCCGAAGCAAAAGCGGAATTAGCCAGCCGTCTTGCCCAAGTCAACCGAGCGCGCAATCAGGTCAAAAATGCCAAAATCCAACTTGAACAAGCCCAAGCCCAAGCCCAACAAGCCCAAGCCGATGCCCGACGCTTGCAAAATTTAGCCAAACAAGGCGCCGTTCCGGAACAAGAAGCGGAAGTTGCCCAAACTGAAGCCATCGTCGCACAAAAGCAAGTCCGCGCCGCCCGAGAACAAATCCAAATTGAACAAGATGCCGTAGCGACAGCAAAACAACAGGTGCAAGTGCAACGCTCCATTATTGCCCAAGCGAAAGAACGGCTTTCTTATACTACCCTAAAATCGCCCATTACCGGGGTGGTTTTAGAACGGGTTACCGATCCGGGAAACTTAATCCAACCGGGGGATGAAGTGTTAAGTATTGGCAACTTTGAGAAGGTGAAAGTGGAGCTGGTGGTCTCGGAACTGGCTCTCAGCGAAATTGATCCAGGACAACAAGTAAAGGTGAAACTTGATGCCTTTCCCAATGAATCCTATACAGGGAGGGTAACGCGCATTTCTCCGGCCGCGAATCCCCAAACCCGACAAGTGCCAGTGGAAGTGACGCTTCCTAACCCAGAAGGGCGCATTGGCAGCGGTTTACTGGCAAGAGTGTCTTTCCCTCGGCAAACAACGGAACAAGTGGTAATCCCGGAAACCGCCTTGCAAGAGGAAACGGCAAACAACACGGCAACCATTTTTACCTTGAATACCACAACCCAACCGCCGACCGTGGAAGCGCAAACCGTTCAACTCGGCGATCGCGCGAATAATCAAGTGGAAATTCTCTCCGGATTAGATCCAAAAGCTCAATTTGTTGTTCGCAGTAGCGGTTCTCTTAGTGACGGTGATGCGGTGCGTTTAAGTGCTCTTTCAACCACTGGCAACCAGTCAGAGGAGATGACTGATGAGTAATAACAAACAACCGATGACTGGATTTAGTATCAGCGCGATCGCGATCCGAAGGCATATTGGCACCCTTGCTATTACCCTAGCCGTTTTGGTCGTGGGAACTGTCTTTCTCCTGCAAATTCCGGTAAATTTACTCCCGTCCATTACCTATCCCCGCATTCAGGTTGAACTCAGTGCCTCTGGCGTTTCCCCGCAAGTGGCAGTGGAAGAAGTCACCAAACCCTTAGAACAAGCCCTCCGCACCACTGAAGGCGTGGTCCAAATTTATTCAGAAACGGAACAAGGGGAAGTTGAGATCGAGTTGTACTTTGAAGCCGGAGATGATATCGATCAAGCTTTAAACGAAGCCACCGCCGCTTTTAACCGCGCCCGAGGACAACTTCCCGATATTGTGGAAAATCCGCGCATTGTTAAGTCGGAACCTTCGCAAACGCCGGTTTATGAATTTGGCCTGCAATCGGAGTCGTTGCAAGATGTGGACTTGCGCGTCTTTGCCGATGAAGAATTAGCCAGAGAATTAAGTATTGTCCCCGGTGTGGCATCAGTCAATGTCTCCGGTGGGGTAACAGAAGAAGTGCGCGTGGAAATCGATCCCCTCCGCTTGCAAGCCTTGGGATTAGGATTAACGGATGTTTTAGAGGAACTGCGCGATCGCAATGTGGATGTGGCGACCGGACGCTTATCGGGAGAAGACAGTGAACCGCTGACGCGAACGGTGGGAAAGTTTGACAATGCGGAAGAGATTCGGAATTTGTCGTTTTCGGTAGCAGGCACAGAGATTCCCCTCACTGAGTTTGCAACAGTCATTGACGGCACTGCCGAACAGCGCGTGTTTGTCACCCTCAATGGCGATCCGGCAGTGAAAGTAAGCATCCAGAAACAGCCTACTGCCAATACGGTGCAAGTGGTGGATCAAGTGAAACAGCGCATCGAGCAATTAAAGGAAGTGGGCACCATTCCCGAAGAGATGACCTTGGTAACCACCCAAGATGAGTCGGTTTTTATTCGCAATTCTATTCAAAATGTAGCAGTGGCTGGCTTAACGGGGGCAACCTTGGCAGCAGTGGCTGTTCTCTTATTTTTAGGATCGCTTCGCCAAACCTTTATCATTGTTGTCGGCATTCCCCTGGCGACGTTTACTGCCATTTTATTCATGCGAGGCTTTGATATCTCCTTAAACGTGTTTAGTTTGGGGGGATTGGCATTAGGTGTGGGGATTGTCGTGGATAACGCGATCGTGATGTTGGAAACCATTGCCGAAGGCGTGGGGATGACCCCCGGTTATCCCGTTGCGGAAGAACGACCGAGCAACCGCTATATTATTGAACAAGCCGAAAACAGCAGTCGCCGCATTGAATCTGCTTTACTGGCAGCCACGAGTACCAACTTAGTCTCCGTTGTTCCCTTTTTACTCATTGGCGGGTTTTTCTCGCTGTTGTTCAATGAGTTAATCCTGACGATTAGTTTTGCCGTTGCCTCATCCATGTTAATTGCGCTAACAGTAGTTCCCATGTTGGCATCTCGGCTGTTAGCCATTCCCCGCAGCAGCGGTTTATCCCATTTCTGGTTTTTGCGTCGCTTTAATGAACAATTCCAATCAGCCATTCGCCGGTATCAGCAGGGATTAAAACAAGTGTTGCGCTACCGCATTGCAGTCATTAGCGGTGCCTTTCTTATCTTAGGGGGCGGCAGTTTCTGGCTAGCGGGACAATTGCCACAGCAAATTTTACCCGAAATTAATACCGGACAAGCGCGAATGTACGTGCAGTTTCCCTCAGGAACAAGTTTGACCGAAAATCGGAAAGTGATGCGGTTAATTGATGAAACCCTGTTGGATCAACCCGGAACGAAAAGCACCTTTACCACCGCAGGCGGCTTTTTATTTGGTACAAGTACTTCTCCCGATGTTTTAGGGGGATCAAGCACCATTGCCTTAAAATCAGGGGTCGATGTGGAAGCCTATATCGCTCGGGTTAAACCGAAACTGAATCAATTAAATTTAGTCGATACGCGAATTTTTATGAGGCCACAAGATGTAGGTGGACTTAATTTCAATAATTCTCCCACCCGGGGCGATGTGAATGTCATTCTGCAAGGGGATAATACGACCCAGTTGCAACAAGCGGGAGAACAAGTTCTCAAGGCCCTTGATAAAAAAGTGCCGCAAGCTAGTTTTCGCGCCGATCCTGAACCGCCGCAACCCGAAGTGCAAATTCAACCGGACTGGCAACGGGCTGAGGAATTTGGCTTAACGGTCAATGAAATTGGGGAAGCCGTGCAAACAGCCATTGATGGTACTGTTCCCACGCGACTGCAACGCGGCGATCGCTTGGTGGATATTCGCGTTGAGTTACCCGATGTTGCCTTAACCTCAGTTTCCGAATTAAAACAAATTCCCCTATTAGTGGGAGAGAATCAATCTTTAAAGTTAAACGAGATTGCCGATATTCAGTTTGGCATGGCCCCAGCAGAAATTCAACGTCTCAATCAACGCCAAGTCTATATCCTCGAAGGCGATGTGGTGAAAGGGGCAACTCAGGATGCCGCGATCGCGCAAACGAAATCGGTATTAACCCAACTCGAACTGCCTGAAGGAGTTACCATTGCCCCGAGTTCCGCAGAACAAACTAATGAACAATTGCAAAATGCTTTGAAACTGTTGGGGGGACTGGCAGCGTTTCTAGTGTTTGTTGTCATGGCCGTGCAGTATAATTCCTTGATTGACCCGTTGGTAATTATCTTAACCGTTCCCCTCGCCCTTGCTGGGGGCATTTTGGGGCTTTATGCGACAAATACCCCCGTGGGTGCCGCCGTCTTGGTGGGTGCCGTTTTACTCGTGGGCATTGTGGTGAATAACGCGATCGTGATGGTGGAGTTTGCGAACCAAATTTACGATCAACAACGGGTTAGCCGTCGCCAAGCGATGTTGCAAGCTGCGCCCCAAAGATTGCGTCCGATTTTGATGACCACAATTACAACTGTTTTTGGAATGTTTCCCTTAGCACTGGGTTTAGGACAAGGATCGGAATTGTTGCAACCGTTAGGTGTGGTTGTGTTTTCTGGGTTATCGCTAGCAACTTTCCTCACCCTATTTATCATTCCCTGTTTTTATACCCTTCTCCATGATTTATTCCGTTCGCAACCGCCACCCAGCGATCCCGACAAATTAGAAGCCGTCTTCCAAGAACCATCCTCTTATTCCGAAACGCAATTTTATTAACAATCTCGTTTTAACGGATACTCAGTCCAGTTTTGCTTGATCCAACTAATTATTGATCTGATTGATCCAAGATGTAAGTTAAAAAACTGACATTGATTAGCATTTAACGGTAAGATTATACTCTACTTCGATCCAATCAAGAAAGTAATAATCACTGGACCGGTTAACGAAAACGTTCATGGAAAGGATATCAACCTAAGAAAAGTTTACCCTTGCGCTAGGCTTAAAAAAAGAAAGACCGCTATTCCCAAATCACTATGTCTCCTCTCAACTACAAACGTCGCCAAATTTTGCGCTGGCTTGGTTTAGCAACTGGTGCGGCGATTCTCCCCTCCGCTTGCGGCAGTTTAGGCAAATCTGGCAATTCTCAGGGATCCGTTTCTTCTGCCATGAAATTAAAAGGAAATCCCTCTTCTGCTGATCAAGTCTCCCAGGTGGCTTTATTGCAAACCAGCGATCGCGCTTCTGCAGTTCCCCAAATTTTGGATTTATTGCAACCGGACGGGTTTACCGACCAAACCGTCTTTATCAAACCCAACTATAATACCGGAGATCCTGCCCCGGCCGCAACAGATACCGATTTACTCAACAGCCTGATTACCGAAATTGAGAATGCTAAAGCCGGATCCATTACTATTGGCGATCGCGCTGGAATGGCTGATACGCGGGAAGCGATGCAACGGAAAGGCGTATTTGATCTTGCCGAAAAACGAGGCTTAAAAACCGTTGTCTTTGATGAAATGGAGGCGGATCAATGGCAATATTTTGATAAAGAAGGCACCCACTGGAAACAAGGCTTCGCGATCGCGCGTCCGATTCTAGATGCCGGTGCGGTGGTTAATACTTGTTGCCTAAAAACCCACCAATTCGGCGGTCATTTTACCCTTTCTCTCAAAAATAGTGTGGGGATGGCGGCGAAATATGTTCCTGGAGATTCCTTTAATTATATGGGAGACTTGCATTCCTCTCCCCATCAACGTCGCATGATTGCCGAAATCAATGCTGCCTATAAACCGAGTTTAGTATTAATGGATGGTGTGGAAGCCTTTGTTAACGGCGGCCCGGCTAATGGCAAAAAACTTCCGGCTAATGTCATGATAGCAGGGCGCGATCGCGTGGCAGTCGATGTGGTAGGATTAGCGTTGCTTCGATCGTTGGGAACAACCAGCCAAGTCTCTCAAGGTTCGATTTGGGAGTTAGATCAGATTAAACGGGCAACAGAATTGGGATTAGGTGTGAGTAATGCTGAACAAATTGAAATTGTCACTGGCAATCAAGCCAGCCAAAATATTGCTGATCAAATTCGACCCTTGATGAGTTAAATTTGAAAAATTAAGTGGTTAATTGTGACGATGCCAATTTATATTCAAGACCCCCCCATTCAAAATCAATATCGAAGTACCGGCATTGTTCGCGGGATTTATCTTCCCAGTGATACTGCCAGTGCCCATGGAATTTTAATTACCCGAGATAATATGTTTTCTGCCGAACTTTTCCGCAAATGGTGGCAACCGCCCAAAGAGGAATTAGTCTGGAATTGTTGGCTAAAAACCATGAATCATGAACCGAATTTACATTTTATTTTGAAGGGAACGTATCGCAATGAAGAGGGAGAAAATATTTCGCCCGATCTCATTCCAGAAGATCGCTTTAGTATTCGGGGCAATCTTCTATTTTGGAATGAAGAGAAAGGGAATTTTGCGATTAATATTCATCCTAATAAAGATGCCCTTCGGAAATTTAAGCCCTTTTTTGTGGAAATTGAAGGCAAATTAGTCAATCCGAAAGCCGGGGCTTTTTGGGAAGTAGAAGCCGTTCGAAAAGGGAATAAACTGGTTCTAGTAGAAGCCCAAGAAATTTTCCCGCCCATTAAGAAAAAGAAACCTCAAGGAAAAGGCAAAGGTAAGGGCAAAAAGCCATTCAAAAAGGAACAAAATCAAGGTTCAAATTCACAACAAGATATGACTCAGAAAACTCAGAGCAAACCATCCCAAGCGAAACCCAATCAAATTAAACAAAAGGAAAAGGCAAAATAGAGTGAGTAGTTAATTTTTTAAGGTTAATCAATGTTATTAGTCATTCGTCAGCGGTCATTCGTCATTTGTTAAAGTAGGAAAAAAATTAAAGGGGAAAGGGAAAAGAAACCTTATTGGAACCATTTTCCTTTCTCCTATTGACATTCTTTTAAATGAGATAATTGTAATAATATTCGATCAATGAGGTTCCTCTGTTGAGAAGCCGGAAGTTGTGAATGATTCAAAAGAATAGTGAATATTAACGGTTGATAGTGAGGAAGTTCCACATAACCGGATAAGGCAGAAATTCCGGTCAATGTTCCGGTTTTTCCTTGCAATTTGCCTTGTAAGGGAGTGGATTGAAAGCGATTTTCTAAGGTGCCATTGACACCGGCAACAGCCAGAGAAGACCGGAAGATCGCTGCTTGATCGGTTTTTAGCATACCTTGCAACAGTTGCGCGATCGCGCTAGGCGTTACTAAATTGCGTCGCGAAAGCCCTGATCCGTCAACAAAGCGATAAGTTTCCGGGGAAATCCCCAATGGCGTTAATTGTTGTTCAAAAACTGCCATTTTTGTGTCTGCAGCAGGCATAGTTTTCCTCACCTGTTTTAACAGAGATTCTGCATACAAATTGTTGCTATTGCGATTCATGGTTTGAATTAATTCAGTGAGGGGAGGAGAGGCAAATTCCATAATTTTTTCTCCCCGAATCGTGACTGAATCTGATAATTGAATTTGATTAACAGAAATCCCGGCTTCCCCTAATATCGTTAACAAGGTATCTCGAAAATAATGATTGGGTTGCGGAATAGCTAAATGCCACACATCAGTTTGAATATGTTGGGGTAATTTACCGCTTAACTTTAATTGTGATGTTCCCAGTTTCCCTTGCAACTCAACTTGATAATCGGTATTGGTAGGGGCAGTGGTTGCTTCATTTACAAGGTTCCATTGCGAGGCCGCGATCGCGTTATTCCAGTTAGTTTCGACAGTTTCCCCGATTCCTTGCGGCGTTAACGTTAAAGTAACGGAATTTTCATCTAAAATAAAACTAGTTACGCCTGTTCCATAGGCAGCATAAACATCTTCCCATTCCCAAGTGGAATTAATGGGAGAAGCAGCAAAGTTGCCAGTTTTGAGAACAATTTGATCAATGGAACGAATCCCTTTTGCCTTTAAAGTTTGCGCAAGTTTTTCTAAATCAGTACTCTTTAAACTGGGATCGCCTTGCCCAATTATTTTTAAAGTTTCCAGATGAGACGGTTTGCCTTGGCGATAAACTGGCGTTCTAACTTGAAATTCAGGATGAAATTGCTGAAGGGCGGTTGCTGTTGTAAATAATTTAACGGTAGAAGCCGGAATAAAAAATTGATCGGCATTTTTTTGATAAAGCACTTGTTGCGATGACCAAGGTTCAATCTTAATCCCCCAACGAGAAGTTTGGTTAGAATTGGCAAGGATGCTATTAATTTTTTCCGGTAATTCACTCGGACAAAAAGACTTGCCTTCTGAATTAGCTTGGCTAGTTTTAGCATTAAAAGGAATGAGTACGAAAGGTAACAGGAATAAAAACAGTTTACGAATCAGAAGGAAATTGCGTTGCATTATTGAATCTAAAATCAGAAATCGGGAAAAGGACAACCCAGTACTTAATATAAATGGTTAGAATCTGAAGAGAATTCGGAAGAAGAAGTTTCCGGTTCTTCCACATAGCGAGGAAGTTGCACTTCAAATCGCGATCCTTCATTAATTTGACTATGAACTGTAATTTTCCCGCCCATCAATTCTACTAAGGAATCAGTAATTGCCAAGCCTAAGCCCGTGCCTTGATATTTTCGGGTCAAGCTTTGATCTGCTTGTTCAAAGGCTTCAAATACTTGAGATTTTTGTTCTTCTGTCATGCCAATTCCGGTATCTTGAACCGCAATTTTGACCCAATCATTGTCTAATTCACTTACAGTTACGGTTACAGAACCTTCTTCCGTGAATTTAATGGCATTGGATAATAAATTCACAACCACTTGACGCAGACGATTGCTATCGTTGCGAATCCAAGGATTTTTCAGTTCCGAGGTAAAGGTTAAAGCAATATCTTTCTGTTCAGCCAGCGATCGCAGTTCTTCCACGGTATTGGAAATGACGGTATTTAAGTTACATTGTTCCAACCGCAATTCCAACCGTCCGGCTTCCATTTTGGACAGATCAAGGATATCATTAATCAGGGTCAGCAAGGTTTTTCCATTGCTTAAAATCCGCTCTAACATCTGAGTTTGTTGCGGTTTGAGCGTATCCCTAACCTGTCGCAATAGCAACTGCGAAAAGCCGATAATGGCATTCATGGGGGTGCGCAATTCATGAGACATCGTGGCGATAAATTGCGATTTCATGCGCGCGGCTTCTAGGAGTTTGATATTTTGCAATTTAATGTGCCGTTGCTGTCGTTCTAACTCTTGATTTTGTTGAGCAAGAATTTTATTTTGTTGTTCGAGCCGTTCTTCTCCTTCTTCTAAACTTTTAATTAATCGGGCATTATCGATCGCGATCGCGGCTTGTTCTCCCACGGCTTTTAATAGTTTTTGATCTTCTTGATTAAATTCTAAGGGTACTTTTTCGCGACAATGTTTGCCCCAATTTCCCACTGCTAAAACCCCTAAACGCCCTGACTGGGCAGACTCAATGGCGACACCGTACATCATTTTCGGTAAATTTTCCGAAACCTGAGCATTATTATAAAGTTCTGGTTCTCCACTCAGAAAAACAGATTTTAGGACCCCTTGTTCTAAGGAAAAAACTTGTTTGAAGTCGAGATTTTCTGTCTGTTCTCCCGCTGCCACGGTTAACATTACTTCGTGATGGGAATTATACAAGGCAATCAAACAGACTTCTGCCTGACCAATGGTTTTATACGTCGCTTGCGCCATCACTTTCAGCAACTCAGGCAAATTGCTGAGG
Organism: Halothece sp.; assembly: GCA_042218725.1. Taxonomy (GTDB): domain Bacteria; phylum Cyanobacteriota; class Cyanobacteriia; order Cyanobacteriales; family Rubidibacteraceae; genus Halothece. Next base: position 28,045 of record JBDGQV010000030.1, read on the forward strand.
CGTTGGTTTAATAAATTGGTTAGCTGTTGGAGGGTGCGCAGTTGTTGCTCTTGCTCTTGTAAAATCCGAAAGGTGGTGCGTAAATTATTGGTTGCCTCTTGGGCTTCTTTATAGAGACGGGCATTTTCAATGGCTAAGGCCGCTCGCTGGGCTAAATCTTCTGCTAAGGTTAAATCGGCTTGGGTATAATGTCGCCCTGATTCACTGGTCGCAAACAATAAAGTTCCTAAAATTTCTTCTCCCGCAGCCAAGGGAACACAAATATAAGAGCGGCAATCCAGTTTTTCCAACAGGCGTAAATGTTCTTCATCCACGGCCATAGCATAAGTTTTGGCCGCATCAACATGAAAACAGGTTTGCGAGGTATGACTGCGCAGGGCGGCAGCACTACAATGATACTGGCCTTGCTCATGATTGAGATAGCGTTGCAATTCCCAGACTAAGTTTGCTTTGTCGGGATTGACATGCGCCACGGCAATGCGCCGTAAACTGGGGGGACTGCCATAAATCCCTTCCGGTTCCACAATGTCAATGGCACACCAGTCCGCAAGCCGGGGAACGGCTAAGCTAGCTAAGTTTTCTAGGGTGGTGCGATAATCGAGGGAAGAAGACAGGAGTTGGCTGGCTTCGGCGAGAAATCGACTGCGAACTTCGTTGCGTTTGCGTTCGGTAATATCAATGAGCACTCCTGAAATTCGATAGGATTCTCCTCGGGCATTCAATTGAGACTTGCCTCTGGCAATACAGTAGCGATATTCCCCAGAGGGATGGCGCACCCGAAATTCCACTTCTAATTGCGGAGTTTTGCCGAGCAGACAATCTTGAATGCTGTTGTCTACATGGGCGCGATCGTCGGGATGAATTTGATGATAGAAGCGATCTTTATCCAGTTCTCGTTCCCCAGGAGAAAGACCAATCATCTGCAGCAAGCGATCATTGCAATACACCATCTGCGATTCCACATTCCAATCCCAAATCCCTTCATTGGACCCTTCCAAAATCAGTCGATACCGTTCTTCACTTTCTCGGAGACGACGGTTGGCTGCGGCGGCTTCTTTTTCCGCGCGATACACCCGAATGGCGCGATGCAAACTTTGGGACAAATGTTCTGGGGAAATATTGTCTTTGGATAAATAATCGATCGCGCCCGCTTTCATTAAATCAACTGCCACTTGATGATCTTCTTGTCCGGTTAAAACCACCAGGGGCAGAAATTCATGTTCTTTGCGAATTTCTTGAATTAAATGCAATCCATCGCCATCGGGAAGCCGATAGTCTAAAAAAACACACTCAATATCGTCATGACGGGTCAAATTCTGTATCGCACCGGCACAATCTTGGGCGGATACAACAATGAGATCATCGTCGTCTACCCCTTTTTTCAGGGCGCGATGGACCGCCATTTGATCCACTTCGTCGTCTTCAACTAATAAAACTTTCACCATAGCCACTAGGGGTTAGGGTAAATGGTTGGAAGCTGACTTAGTTGCCAATATTCATCAATGACCGCAATTGTATCCACAAATTTATCAAAGGTCACGGGTTTAATTATATAACCGGCAACATTGAGCTTATATGCTTCTACTTTATCTCTCCCTTCGTCAGATGTCGTCAGGACAATGACAGATGTTGCTTTCAGCGCTGGATCGGCACGCAATTCTTGAAGAAATTCAATGCCTCCCATTTTGGGCATGTTTAAGTCTAGCAAGACGAGACGATTATGAGGCGGAATCTGTTGCTTGCCTTCTCCTTTTAATAAACTTAAGGCTTCCATGCCATCATTGGCCACAAATAATTGATGGTCTTGAAGCAAATTATTTTTTTTAAAGGCGCGTTGCACCGTCATGACATCAACTTGATCATCTTCGACGAGCAAAATATTGAGCTGTTTTTTGGACATTTGTTACATTAATTACGTAATCGTAACTCACCTTAACAAAAGCTAAAATTGCGTTACATCTACTACACAACAGATTTGAAAAGAATTTCCGGCTTTAGGATCGCGATTTGGGCCAACGAAAGCGAAAGGTGCTGCCCTTGCCGGGTTCCGACTCTACAGTAATACTTCCTCCTTTATCATCGAGAATTTTTTTAATAATTGCTAAGCCAACCCCCGTATTTTCTACGGTGTCTCTGGCTTGCAAGGTTTGAAACATGACGAAAATTTTCTCATGAAATTTGGGATCAATGCCAGGTCCATCGTCACTAATGGTAAATTCATAGGCAGTTTTTACGTCTCTCGCAGCAATGGAAATTTTGCCATCCCGGCGATCATGATGTTTAATGCCGTTGCTGATTAAGTTGGTAAAAATTTGTTGTAAGGGCAAGCGTTCGGTTTGGAAGGTAGGCATCGCAGTGGCAATTTCAATGGTAAAGTCGGAAGGTGGGGCAAGGGAGTCAATGATTTCTTGGAGTAAGGCTTCCACATCAACTGTTTCTGCTTGGGAACTAATCCGGCCAACCCGAGAGTATTCTAAAATGCCATTAATCAGGGCTTCCATGCGATGAACCCGACCGCGCAATAAGTCCATTTGATATTGGGTATCGGGATCTAATTTGTCTGCCAAGTCTTCTTCAATCCAACTGGAAAGATTCGCGATCGCGCGCAAGGGGGCTTTAAGATCATGGGATACAATGTAGGCAAATTGATCCAGTTCTTGATTGCGTTTTTCTAAGGTTTGGGTGGTGCGGGCAAGATAGTCATTGCTTTGTTCGATGCGATTAGTGTATTGGGAGAGTTGATGGTCTAAGTTGATAAATAAATAAATGGCGCCTCCGGTGGCACCGACGCCAATGATTAATGCCAACCATTGCACATGGGTGGTGCGCCGTTTCCAGTTTTGGAGTTGGGCTTCCCGTTGCTGTTGCAGTTGTTCTTGTTGTTGAATAAACTGCGCGATCGCGCTTTCTAACTGCTGAAATTGATAGTCGTTTTGCAATAATTGCTGTTCGAGGGAGGGAACAGTTTCTTTCAATGCCGAATGAGTTTGAGTGAGAGTAATGGTTTTTTCTAAATGATTCAAGTGCTTATCGGCTAAATTTTCAATCCTCATCACTTGCGTTTCTTGCTTTGAGGTTTCTTGGGCTAATTGTTGCAATTGCTGACGCTGGTTTTGGATAGTATTTTGGGCTTGTTGATAATTGTTTAAAAATTTTTCATTTTCGGTGGCGATATAACCGCGAACTTCCGATTCCGCCCGTTGCAATGCCAACATTAAATGATTCGCTGCCTTGAGAATTTTTTGACTTTTTTGTTGTTGGGTGCGAGCGGCAATCGTTTGCGAACGCAGGCCCGCAATCATTAAAATTGCCGTTAGCAAGCAAATTACTGGAAGCGCGATCATAATCCCGCCGCGCCACCGTAAATTGAAGATAAATAATTGTTTCCATTGGCGAGAGGATTGAGTCATGGATGAGCGTTTTCTCAAAATTGCAATACACTAGAAAATAAAGCCAAAATGCAATGAGCCAATCCCTTAAGCAGTTCGCAATTTATCTGGGCATACTCGCTTTGGGAGGCACCACAGGATTCTATGTCAGCGAGTCTTTCCGGGAAAAGCCTTCGAAACAGGTGACGCCTCCCCAAGTGGAACCGATCCAACTTCCGCAATCCGCTTCTCCGACGCCTGCCCCTTCTCTAGAAAATTCCAGTTTTATTGCCAAAGCCGCCCAAACAGTGGGACCGGCAGTGGTTCGCCTCGATGCAGCCCAAATTGTATCACAACAGGAACAACAACGGTTTTATCGACGATTTTTTAAGGGGGAGTCTCCTGATCCCGGTCAACGAAAAATTCCTCAAGGAACTGGCTCTGGTTTTATTTTTAGCTCAGATGGACTGGTATTGACTAACGCTCATGTGGTGGAAGACGCGGATGCGGTGGAAGTCACCCTCAAAGATGGCCGCAGCTTTCAGGGAAAAGTGGTGGGTAGCGATCCCATTACCGATGTGGCGGTGATTAAAATTCCGGCTAAGGATTTGCCGACGGTCTCCCTGGGAAGCTCAGAGGATGTAATTCCGGGAGATTGGGCGATCGCGATCGGGAATCCCTTAGGGTTGGATAACACGGTGACAGTGGGAATTATCAGTGCAACGGGGCGTTCCAGTTCCCAAGTGGGGATTCCTGACAAACGGGTGAGTTTCATTCAAACCGATGCGGCGATTAATCCGGGCAATTCCGGCGGCCCGTTACTCAATGCCCAAGGGGAAGTGATTGGGGTTAACACAGCGATTCGGGCGAATGCTCAAGGATTAGGTTTTGCCATTCCCATTGAAATTGCCGCTCGCATTGCCAATGAACTGATTACTCAGGGAGAAGCCAAGCATCCCTATTTAGGGATTCGCATGGTTACCTTAAGCCCCAGTGTCCGCAAGGAACTGCAAGCCAATAATGAGTTTAAGGTTCCGGTGAAAGCGGATCAAGGGGTACTGGTGGTGGAAGTAATTAATAATTCTCCTGCCGATCGCGCCGGGTTTCGCAAAGGTGATATCATTTTGGAAGTAGGCGGGAATACCATCGAAACAGCCAACGACGTGCAACAAGCAGTGGAAAAAAGTCAAATTGGCAACCAGTTAACGGTGAGTGTGAACCGTAACGGGAACCAAGAAACACTGATGGTTCGTCCCGGTCAATTCCCCCGCGATCAGTTAGACTAATCCAGCTTATGGTGACAATGAATCAACCTCAACCTAGTATTACTCCCGATACCAAGGAACCGAAATTTGGCTTCAATCGTTATGCGGAACGCCTCAACGGTCGCGCGGCCATGGTAGGATTTATCGCAATGCTCTTGGTAGAATGGTTAACAGGAAAAGGCGTGTTATCGTGGTTAGGGCTCATCTAATCATTCGTTACCGTAGAATTAGTATCCTTTTAAACGGCTAATGCTCAAGGAAAGCATGAATATTTCGTTACCTCGCTTTGTTACTCGTGCTTATCGCAAAGAACCCCTTTCTGCCTTTATTTTTACCGTCGGGCTAGTGGATGCTGTCATTGGCGGTGTGGGAACCCGTTGGAGTTTATTAACATTCGGACTGTTAGTAGGGGGCAGCGCGATCGCGCTACGGTGGTGGCAAGGCTATCAATCTCGCGGCATTTCTGAGAGGAAGGCAACAACGCGCTATCTCACCGGATCTGATGCTGCCCGTCCCCTACCGCAGTTACGGAAAATGCAACGTCCGTCTCGTCGCTATTAATGGGGGTGAACTACTCCCAAGCTATTGTTTTCCCAGGTAGCGTTCAAACCATAAGCCGGCAATGACAATCGCCAATCCGCATAAAACGAGAACGATTGATTTAAAAATCAAACCTGTTTGATATTCCAACATGCGGGAAAAAATTTGTAAGGTCAGCAAAGAGACGCCAGCCCAAAAATTGAGACGAATGCTTTGATTGAGCCCTTGACGCACGAGCGCGATCGCGAGAAAGAATAGAATCAAGTTGTAAATCGCAGTGGGAATCAACACATAATTAGTGGCAATATCGCCGACCGCTGCCCAACTTGCTGCCAATCCAATGGTGACACTAGTAAGAGCAACTAAGGTACTAGTGAAGGTCAATCGCCAAGGAGAACCCCGGCTTTTCCCTAATCGCCGCCAATAATAACCGGTGAGTACAGCAAACAAAAAAACTTGCAGTAACACAGGAATATCAGGAATGTCTCCGGATTGAGGAACAGAAAAATTAATCCAAATCCCGTAAAAGGAAAACCAGTAACAGACCCCAGCCAGAAACAAAATTGATAAGCGACGGGTAATTCGGGTGAAATTAATTGTGCCTGCCACTGTTCCAGGGTCATATCCCCATAACAACAGGGGGGGAAGTGAAACAGCGGCAATGACCATTCCGCCCGCTAGTAACGGTGAATCATCAGATAGAGCAGCGAACTCCTGGATCACCGTTGCTTCAAAGGAAGACACAACCGCTATAATTGCCCATAACAACACCCACCTTGACTGACACAGTTTGGCTAAAGGAATAAATAAAGCAGTCGCCAGTAAAGGCATATACGGCATGAACCAAGGCCATTCTCCCGTTTGGTTGACTGTAAAAACTGTGGGAAATCCCCACCAATAACCTATGCCCACTAAAACAATCGCCAGAATTGCCAGCCAAGTCAACTGCAAGCCATAAGCCATCGCCAAAACACCTGTTCCCCACACCAAGTACAGTTCATAAACCGGGCCGCTTTGGTGAAACATTTGCGACATTAAAGCCATATTTGCCCCTAAAATCAGCGCCCCCAAAAAAAGGAGGGCTTTTCCCAGACGTTGCCATTTTTGTTGCCAAGAACGCCATCCTACAAAGCCAGCGAAATTCACCATTAAAAAGAGGGTTAGCAGTAAGCCGACACGCACCCCACGGGACCATCCTTGCCAATTGGCTGCCACAAAGGTGATGATTCCTAAACCGAGAAGAAGCGCCCCGAAGCCCAACAAAATAACGACAAAGCGGTTCTGACTCTCAGTTTCTAAGGAGTCAAACTGATAGCGTTGTGCTAATTGTTCAAATACAGAAGTGTCGATTAACCCCTCTGCTTGCCATTGTTCAGCCTCTTTCCGCAATTGCTGGCGAAATTTCTCAGAAACCATCTGATTTGAAAAGAAAGCGCGCTGTTGCATTTGCCGCCGAGTCTCTAGAACAGGGACACTGCAATGGAACAATCAGCAGCAAACATTTACCTTTTTGATTGTAGGGTATTATTCTGACTGCATCATGGAAGCTAGAGTATTTAATAATTCTTGCTCATTATAGGGCTTGGAAAAATAGGCAGATGCTCCTAACTTCATCGCCAATTGGCGGTGTTTTTCGTTGCCGCGAGAGGTTAACATGGCAATCGGCAGGTGCTTGAAGTCGGGATGACCTTTAATTTCCCCTAACACCCCGTAACCATCTAAGCGAGGCATTTCAATATCGCAAATCGCCGCTTGAACAGGTAACCCATTGAAAATTTTATCCACCGCTTCTTGTCCATCTTTGGCTTGTTCCACTTGATAGCCGGCTTTTTCCAGGGCTGAGGCTAAATAACGACGGACATGAATGGAGTCGTCAACAATGAGAATCGTCTCGCTGCTGATATCAGCGGCCACGTCCCTTGTTTCCTCATGTTCCGTTTGCGGTTGTTGCAACCAATTCAGCAGTTGTGTCGGATCGACCAGAGGAATCGGACGGCCATCCCCTAAAACGGTTGAACCAGTAACCCCCGGCGGTAAAGGAAGGGGACTGTCCACGCTGCGCAATGCCACTTCCTGTTCCTGCCAGAAGCGATCAATTTTAATGCCTTGGGATTGGCCATAATAATTGACGACAATAACAGTCGGGCGATCCAGGGTAGCAGTTCCTTCCATTTCAAAGGGCTTAATGGGCCGATTGAACCGGCACCATTGTTCTAAGGTAAAAACCGGGATCGTGCCGTCACTCCAAAACATTTCTCGGGATTGCTCAATTTCCTCATTAAACGGGGCAAAGGCTTGCACAACCTCCACTGGCAATGCGAATACCACGCCGCTGCTTTCTGCAATAACAACACGGGCAATGGATAAAGATAGGGGGAAACTAATGTTAAAGGTGGTTCCTTCTCCGGGTTTGGTATCGATATCGATTTCACCGCGAATTTTCTCTAAATTGGTGCGAACCACATCCATCCCCACACCGCGCCCGGATAATTCCGTCACGCGATCGGCAGTGGAAAAGCCCGGTGCAAAAATGGCATCCAACAGTTCCTGATCGCTAATTTCGCTCAGTTCTTTCCGAGAGGTTCCCATTTTTTCCAGGCGATCCTTAATTTTTTCTTGATCAATGCCGCCGCCATCATCGGAAATGGAGATTGTTGTTTTATTCCCCCGATTAACCGCATTGAGGGTAATGGTTCCCTGTTTCGGTTTTCCTCGCGCCGTTCGTGTTTGCAGGTCTTCAATTCCATGGTCAAAGGCATTGCGGATGAGGTGATTTAAAGGAGCAGAAAGGGCTTCAAAGGCAGCGCGATCAATCAGGGTATTTTCTCCTTGAATGTCCAGGGCAACCGGTTTGTCATGCTGTAGCGATAAATCTCGAATCACCCGTCGAAACCGCTTGACAGCTTCGGAAAAAGGACGGGTTTGCACTTTAGTGATTCCCTGTTGCAAGTCACTAGTGGTGAAGTTCAAATCCCCCATTAATTCACTCACTTCTCGGGAACTAACCTCAATATCATTGGTGACTTCCTGTAACTGAACAATGGTTTCAATTTGTTCTTGGAACAGCAGGTGTAAATCGCTGTAGCGATCCATCTCTAAGGTGTCAAATCCTTCGGTGTTTTGAGAGTTTTGAGATGCCGTTTGTAATTGATGGGAAACATTATTGCTTTCAGAGTTGAGTTGGTCGTACCATTTCCGCAGTTGGGCATTGGCTTGTTCCAGTTGCTGGGTTCTGGATTTACTGAGACTGACAAATTTTTCCAGTTCTTTCATCCGGGAGTTGAGCCTTTCCCGTTCCAAAATGAGACGGCTAAACAAAGTATTAATGCGAGCAAGTTGTTCAACGGAAACCCGAACTGTCGTTTCTTCTCGTTGAGACGGGGTTGTCGCGGCTTGGGCTTGTGTTTCTGTTGCTTGGCTATTTTCAGCAACCGTTTCTTGGGTTTCCTCGGCAGTTGCTAAATTGGGCTCAACACTGGTTTGTTCTGCTTGTGTCGTTGCTTCTGCTTGCTCTGAGAATTGAAATTGTTCGATTTCTTCTTGCAGTTCTGCAATTTCTTCGGAATCAAAGTCTATTTCTTCAAATTCCAAATCCTCTGAAGACTCAGAAGTTTCAACGGGTTGTTGAGAGGAATCCAACTCTAGGTTTTCTGTTTCTACTGCTTCTGAAGAGTCAGATGATTCAACGGGTTGTTGGGAGGAATCAAACTCTAAGTTTTGTGTTTCTATCGTTTCTGAAATGTCATATTGTTCCGCTTCTTGTTGCAGTTCTGCGAGTTCTGATGCGTCAAATTCATCAAAATCTGGAATATCCCACTCTTCCCAATCCGTGTCTTCTGCTGTAACTTCACTCGTATCCAAGGCGGTGGGGAGATGATCATAGCGCCCCAGTTGAATGAGGGCTTGCGACCGTTCCCACTGCGCGATCGCGCTTCGAGCTAAGGAGGTGACTTTTTCTGGGCTTATCTCGGCGACATGCTGTTTCACCGACTCACAAAAACTAGTAAAAGCAGTGCATTCAATCATCCGCCCAAAATCGGCCAGTTCGTCACTAGTTGTTTTTAATTCCTCAGCCAGTTCATTGGGGGCAAGCATCTCCACTTGATCTTTGAGCCGTTGTAGACAGTCTTCCACCCCGCTGCCAAACAATAAATCAGCAACATCGCTTTGTTCTTCATTAGAAAGCAATGCGGTTTCATCAGCTTCTGTCAACTCTCCCAAGCGTTCCTGCAAAGGCTCAAAAATCTGATGGGTTTGATGATCCAGCCATTCCTGCTGAGGTTGATTTCCTTGACGATATTGTTCGCCAATTTCCCGCAAGCAATCAACCCCTCCCAGTAACAGCGTTTCCAGTTGGGTATCAATTTCTAACTGTTGAGACCGGGCTTGGAGAATTTTTAAGTAATCCTCCAAGGAGTGGGCCGTCCGACTCAAGGGATTGAAGCCCATCATGGCCGCGCCCCCTTTAATGGAATGAGCCGCACGAGCAGCGGCATCTAATTGTTGTAAATCGACTCCACTATCGGCTACTCCTAACAGTGCCGACTCAAGCTGATCGCAATATTCAACCGCTTCTTCTAAAAAGTCTTGTCTGGCTTGTGCTTCTGCATCCATTTTGCTTACTCGTTATTGGTGCTATCTTTGTCAACTTTGAACTGTTCGACAGAGGATTCTAGGCGTTTGGCAATTTCACTGGTTTCTTGAATCGCCTCTGCGACGTCTTTAGAAGTTTGGGAGCGTTCTTGAGAGGAGCGAGTGACTTGTTCCATCAGTTGAGACACTGCTTGTGAGGTTTCTGCCTGGGAAACGGTGGAGTTGGAAATAGACTGCATGAGATTATTAATCTCTTCCGAACGGGCTACCACTTCCCCTAACCGGGCTTGTGTCTCTTCGACAGAACGAGTACTCTCAACCACCTCAGTGGTTCCCTGTTCCATGGTTTCAATGGCTTCTTGGGTATCGTTTTGAATATTGGCAACAATTTGCGAAATTTCTTTAGCAGCCGATGCCGACTGTTCTGCCAGGGATTCTACTTGTTCTGCAACTGCGGTAAAGCCTTGTCCCAATTCACCGGCGCGGTTGGCTTCCACACTAGCATTAATCGCCAGCAAGCTTGTTTTCAAGGAAATTTCATCAATGAGAGAGACCACTTGCGAGATTTTTTGTGCCGATTCTCCCATTTGTTTCATTTTCTTGGACGTTTCGCCCACCGTTGACCGTAAGCCTTGGATGGTTTGCACCGTTTTTTCCATGGCTTGGTTTCCTTCCTGAGCGGTGGTGAAAGCGGTATCGGCAATGCTGGCGGCTTTTTGAGCGTTATCAGCTACCTCTTGAATCGAGCGGTTCATCTCTTCCACTGAATTCAAGGTAGATTGAATATCGTCAGCTTCTTCAATGGCGCCTTCTGCTAGTTGACGAATGGCAGTTTCATTTTCTCCTAACGAGGTACTCACGCGGCTAGCGGCGTCTTTCACTTGTCGTGCCGTATCCTGTAAGTTTTCCACAACCGCATTGAATAAGTCCGCAACAATGCCAATATCGCCTTCCATTAACTGGGCTCTGACAGTCAGGTCGCCTTCGGAGGCGTTTTCAATGTCGGTCATTAATCGGGAGACTTCTTCTTCTAATTCTTCCCGTTCTCGACGTTGTTGTTGGGCTGTCTCTTCTTGTTCCCGCAACAGTTGTTGCACTTGCTCTACCAGATTGTTATAACTTTGGGCTAGGGCTTGCGTTTCCTGACTGCCTTGAGGTTGCGCTCGAACTGAAAGATCTCCGGCTGCTGCTTTTTGTGCCGACTCCGAAACGTTGCTTAAAGGAGCAGCAAGTTGACGCGCTAATAGGAACGCAATCCCCACAGCTACCCCACTAAGGAGAAGGCCTGTTAAGACAAATGCAGGAATTAATTCATTTCCGGCCGATGCCAAAACTTGGTGATCTACTGAAGAAACAGCAACCCAATCGGTTTTAGGAACAGTGCTCATCTCATAATTGCGTCCTTGATGACGAAAAGATAGGCGAATGTTGCGTTCCCCAGCTTGGGCAAGGTAGGACTCTAGTTGAAGATTTTGAATCTCATATTGTTGACTAATGTCATTCAAGTTGTTGCGTAGTGATGTCTCTTCCTTTTGCAACCCTTTTACCATTGCTTGAGCCATTGCCCTTACAGCTTCTCCGCCTTCGATTTGCTTACTCTCAATAAATCCCTGAGAATTAACAGTAGTAAAAATTCCACCAGTGGATGGTTCTAAAACTTGCACTTTTCCAGTTTCCAGAATATCGGTATAATTTAAATAAGTTTCTACTTTTTCGAAAGCAGAAGCAGGAATTCCCATTTTTATCATGCCTAAGAACTCTCCCGATTCAGGGTCGGTAATGGCATGAACACTAGGAATCTGACTCCGCCTTGATGATTCATTCAATTGAAGATCGCCTAGCCACTCTCCGCTCTGTTTTCCTTGTTGCCACCAATTTTCATCACTTTGAACCAAGTCGGATATGGGCTGGTTATAGGCAACATTGAACCCATTTTTTTCGGTAATAAACATTTCCGCAACTTGATCAGGACCTGCAAGTTGTTTCAAATAGGTATTGAGAACTGGGTCGGCATTAATTAGTTTTGTTTTGCTATAACGTTGTTCAATTTGTTGGATAGGAACCGAGGTTAGGTTGTTACCTTGAACTTTATTAGTTCCTTCACGAACGGCAGAAATGACAATCGGATTACTAGCAATTGATTCTGGAATTTGTTGCAGGTTAGATAGTACTTGACTAGCTGCTTCACCGGCGAGCAGAGATTGCTTTTCTATGCGTTCTCGATATTGTTGTTGAATATTTTGACGAGTAACCCACCATCCAGCAACTCCAGCTACTGCTAGAGAAACTAGCACGGTTGGTACAATTCCCAGCATTAACTGTCCCCTTAAACCCATGCTTTTTTGATAGGAACTTGCTGGGGTAGGTGGGGTTGATGATTGGGTTTCTTCCGTAGAGGGAGATTTTTGGCCATTCTGGATATCTGTTTGTAGTGAATTGGTTTGGGGAGACTCTTTTAAATTAGTCATTAGATAACGCCTCGTTATTGTTCAGTCGAAGTAATGTTGCTTATACCAATTGTGGAGGAAAAAGATTAAGGTTCCTGTTGCGATCGCGCCATTTGCTCTTTAATTGCAGCTAAGTCTAAAAGTACGATCCGTTCTTGATCATGCTCAATACATCCTTGCAAATAGGGAGTCAATGTAGCGGGAAATTCTCCTACCGGTGAAGTAATGTCTTCCGGGTTAATGGCTAAAGTGCGGATAATGCGACTAACAGTTAGTCCTAACAATAGGGATTGGTTGGTACTGTCATTAGAAGGAACTTGAACCACAATTGTTGAATACTGTTGCGGAATTTTGGTTATCGTTTCCAATTTCAGAAATTCTGCTAGAGAAATAACACAATAGACGCGATCGCGCCCAGTGCTCCAACCTAAAACATAAGGGGACATCTGGGGAACAGGTGTAATAGCAGTTGCGCTTAAGGTCGTTGCTTCCCACACCTGATTTAAGCTAATAGCCGCACTTAAATTTGGGGTAATCTGAAACCACAAATACCGCTCCCCTGTAACTTGCTGATCCTTTTCAAACAGTCGCGGCAGGAGTTCTTGTAAACGCTCAGTGGGACGAATAGATGTCATGAGTTACTGGCTTAGTAATAACAACAAATGTCGAATAGGAGGGTTGCTTTCCTAGCAAATCGCAACCCATGAATGGAATTCAATTATTACTTGATTGCCTAGCATAGGCTTCCACAAAACGATCATTTAAAATCGCATCCAAATCAGGTTTTTGTGAAATAAAATCAATTTTCAGCAGAAATTTTGCCATGTCCTGAGCAGCATAGGACAGATGTGTCATGTCGCTGCCATCGCTAAAAGCTTCTAAATTTTCTTCAATTGTAAAAATCTTGGTTCCTTCCTTAAAACGTTGGTATTTTTCAGGATCAAAACCGGCTCGTTCTGCCATCATTTCATTGGCTTGTTCTGGATTTTTTTCCATAAAGTCTCTAATATCGAACCAAGTATTAACGAGGGCTTGAACTGCTTCAGGACGGTTGTCAATTAAAGTTTGGGTGGTTACTAATAAATCAGGAATTGCCCCAGGAAATGCTGCCGAACTAATTAATTCATGACTGCCTTCTCGTTGTAAGGCTTGCAACCAAAATGGGGGAAATGCTCCCACAGCATCAACACGCTTTGAGAGAAAAGCCTGAGCTGCCACCTCTGTTTCCAAGTCCACAATATTGACATCATCACGAGACATTCCGGCTTGTTCTAGGGCTTTAGAAAGGAGATAATCGTCAACTACTCCTACTTCGACTCCCACATCTTGTCCCTTTAAGTCAGTAATTTTTTGAATACTTTTCTTAGCAATAATTTTGTCATTGCCCTTGGAATTATCGTTTACTAAAACACCGACTTCCCCATTAACCGCATCACCGGCAAAGGAAATGGTGTCATTTAAAGTTTGGCAATTAGCATCAAGTTGGCCATTGGCTAATCCTTCCATAGATGAGGTATAGTTATCAAACCATCTAAGATCAACATTAATGCCATTTTTTTCAAATAAATTCTCTTTTTCTGCAATGACCCAAGGCCACCAACCGGGCCAACTGCTATAGCCCATAACGATTGGTTCATTGCTTCCTTGGTTGCCAATCATTCCAGTGGAATTACAACTAACGGCTAAACCTAAACTTAAGAGAAAGAGGCCAAGACGAGATAAAAACTTAAGACTTTTCATTACCAATTACGTCCTAATCAATTTACATGAGTTATATCAATTTACTGGGTTACAGATTCCACAGCTTCTACCATTTGTTCTTGGTTGCAGGGTTTCACTAAATAAATAGCGACACCCTGTTTTTTCGCCCATTTTTGATCCACCTGCCGATCTTTGGTCGTACAAGCGATAATAGGGACTTCTGCTGTTTCTGGATTTTTCTTAATTTTGCGACAAAGTTCTAAGCCGCTCATTTCTGGCATGACCAAATCGGCAATAATGGCATCAGGAATTTGTGCTTGCAATTTTTCTAGCGCTTCTGCGCCACTCAGGGCTCCGATAACGGAATAACCGCCTTTTTCGAGGTAACTGGTCATGAGTTGCAGTTCCGATTGGATATCATCTACGACTAAAACTTGTTTCATTTTGATTCCTTAATTTCTTTAATGACTTAACAAATAATCAGTTAGGAGGAGTTATATGTTTTTACGCGATTAAGCTATTAATAATAATTCCCAGATTTTGCAATTATTAGCACTTCATCAAAATTAATTGTTTGACTTCAAGTGCTTCTCAATAATTTGTAACAGGCTTCCTTTTGTAAAGGGCTTGGTTAAATAATCAGTGGCCCCTGAGGCTTTGGCCCTTACTTTGTCAATGACACCAGTACGACTGGTTACCATAATGATGGGAACTTCCCAAAGCATATTGCTATTTCTTAACAAGCTGCATAATTTATAGCCATTAATTTCTGGCATGGAAATATCCATTAATACTAAATCCGGTTTTACTCGGAATAGAATTGAAGCCGCTTCAATGGGGTTATCGATTTTGGTAATTTCATATTCTTCATCTCCCAATAAGCGTTGCATTTCTCTCAAAATTGTGGGGCTGTCATCAACGCAAGCAATTTTAATGGTTTTTTGACTAGTACTGGCATGAGAATCAGTATTGCCGGTTTGTTCTGGTGTATAATTCGATTGTTGCGGCTTAGCCGATTTGGGAATTGATGGAAGCCGATTCCAAGGCGATTTAGGTTCTCTTAAAAAAATTTCGCCGCTTTGAAGATGAGGATAAAGAATCCGTGCTAACTTAATTTCATCTTGTTTAATAATGCTTGCTAGCTGATGGATGCTAACACCGCGCATTAATTTTGAAAGTTTCGCCAGCAGCGGATTTGATAAACTTTCAGCAGCGCGATGATTAAAGAAATAGGGCCGTTGATAAGGAGAACTCATGCGATCGCGAAGTTTTTGCCAATGTTGCAAGCGATCGCGAAATTCTTCAATTAAGGCGGTTAATTCCGGACGAGGGACGATTGAAACAAGAGGCTCGGTGGATTCACTTTCTTCCCAGCTATAGTAACCCTCACTTAACCACAATAAGGGTTCTAGAGCTTCTTTACTGATTCGTTCGCTGAGTTGCGACACTTGCTTTGTGTTTAAGAAATCTTGTTGGTTGAGCCAGTAAATCACACTATCAAGGGACATCTCCTCTAAGGAATATTGATTATTCTCAACTGCTTTTGCGGCTTTTACCGCTTCCATCGCCTTTTTGCAACCGAGAGAGTGTAGATGATATCGAAGTTCTTCTAAGGCTTGAACGGACATCGAGGCGTATTGCAGTTGACCTTGTTGTAGATAAATTGTCCAATGGACTTGTTCTTGAGATACCTCTAAAACCCCACTGCGGTTGGACAACTCTGTTAAAAGCTTAAATGCGTCATAAAATTGCCCACTTGCTTGTTGTGCTGTTAGAAATTCCGATGAGTTGAGAGATTCCGCTTGAGAGTCGTGATTAGTTAGAGAATTCAGAGGATTTGTATCGAGTTCAGTCATGACACTTAAGTGATTTATTGCTATAGCTTGAGATGATGTAATCAACATAGCAAAGAACTCCCTCTCAAGACATCAGAAAAATTACTGACCTTAGCGCTACTTTAAAACTGATTAAAAACATTAGCAAAAAGTGCTTTAAATGAAATAATTTGCCAATTCTTGTCACTTATTGCCTTGTTGGTTTCACTTGTTAGAATTTAACTAGTTAGTTATTTAGCAATACTTATGGCACTTATGGAAAATACCATTACACTCTCTCCGGAATTCGCGATCGCGGGACAAATTACAACAGACCAACTGCAAACGGCAAAAGACGCGGGATATCAAGCAGTGCTCAACTTACGAGTGCCTGGAGAACAAGGCTTTTTAGAGGATGAAGAGAGTAAAGCCCAAGCAGTGGGATTACGCTATGTCAATATTCCGGTTTCTCCGAATGAAATCAGTCAAGTCGCGGATCAAGTGATTGGCCAATTGGAGGAACTCCCCAAACCGGTTTTGGTTCACTGTGGCAGTGCGTTGCGAGCTGGCGTTATGGTGTTAGCTTATCTGGGCACTCGCGAAGGGAAAAATGCTGAAACCGTATTGGATGAAGCGAGAAAAGCCGGTTTTACAGCCCTTGATAGTAAACCGCCAATGAAACAATTTGTTGAGGAGTATATTGCCAATCATCGCTAAGGATCAGCATTAATCCTGGTTGATGCTTTGACATTGCTCACACAGTCCAAAAAATTCTAAGCTGTGGTAAAACACCTGAAATTTATAAGAGGTTTCCAGTTCTTTTTCCAGTTGATGAACGGGACACTCCGTAATCGGGAATGATTCACCACAGTTGAGACAAGTGAGATAATGTTGGTCATGCTCAATGGATTCATAAAGTGATTCTCCTGTGGGAAGGGTGCGGGCTTGTACTGCCCCTTCCAATTTCAAGGCATCTAGGGCGCGATAGACAGTCGCTAATCCTAGGGGTTGTTCTCGTTGACGAAGTTCTACATAAATTTGTTGTGCCGATAACGGGCAATTCAACTGATGGAGGAGATTGAGAATACGCTTTTGGGAACGGTTACGCTGGGCTGTCATTAGTGAATGCTAGTTTGAGATCTAAACGCAATGGAAACGCACAGCTAGGATGAAGATGTTGTACTCTAGGAATGCCAACGGTTGTTAGGGAAGAAAAACAGTGAGTCAGCAAACGTATAAAGCCCAAATCTATGTTACCTTACGCCCTTCGGTTTTAGACCCAGAAGGAACAGCAGTTGCCTCCGGGTTGCAACAACAAGGTTACACAGAAGTGCAAGAAGTCAGAATCGGCAAGTATATTGAAGTCACTTTAACCACAGCGACTGAGGAATCGGCACGCAAACAAGTAAATCAGATGTGTGACCAATTATTAGCCAATCCTGTCATTGAAAATTACAGTTTTGACTTGGAACAGTTAGCGACAACAGTGGGAGGCTAAGAATGAAGTTTGGTGTCGTCGTATTTCCTGGTTCAAACTGCGATCGCGATGTGGCGTATGTGACGCAAGATTTATTAGGACAACCCACCCGTTTAATTTGGCATCAAGAAACCGAGATTTCCGATATTGATGTCATTATTCTACCCGGTGGCTTTAGTTATGGGGATTATTTAAGATGCGGCGCGATCGCGCAGTTTTCTCCTATTATGAAAGCGGTGCAAGACCATGCCCAACAAGGAAAATTTGTCTTAGGCATCTGCAATGGCTTCCAAATTTTAACGGAAGTGGGATTGCTGCCTGGGGCGCTGATTCGCAATCGGGATTTACATTTTATCTGCGATCGCGCTTTGGTAAGGGTAGAAAACACGCATCTCAGTTGGACGCAAAATTATCCGGAAAAAGCGGTAATTACACTTCCCATTGCCCACGGAGAAGGGCGCTACTTTGCAGAAGCCGATACCTTAACCCAATTAGAAAATAACGGACAAATTCTCTTCCGTTACTGCAATGCCCAAGGAGACATTACCAACGACAGCAATCCCAACGGTTCTCTAAAAAATATTGCGGGAATCACCAATGAAAGCGGAAATGTGCTAGGAATGATGCCCCACCCGGAACGGGCTTCCGATGAGGTATTAGGGGAAACTGATGGATTAGCCCTCTTTCAAAGTTTATTACAAGCAACTGTGATGGCTTAGGCAGACATTAATCGTCCTTTGGGTTTTGGAATAGGGCGATTCATTTCTTTGGCTATTTCTAACCATTCTTTAATAATTATCTCAGCATTGGTTACTGCTTCTTGATAAGTTTGACCATCTGCCATGCAACCTGGCAATTCAGGAACTTCCACAAGAAAAGCTTGGTCTACTTCACTCCAATAGATAATCATTTCATATTTAATTGACATCAGTTTCCCCTAAACGATATTTCCCCATTTTATTCACTGGGATTTAACCGCCAACCGGGTTTGACGACTTGGCGCGATCGCGCGATCACTAAAGAATCCGATTGCACATCATCTGTAACGACCGATCCGGCTGCCACAGTGACGTCATCCCCCAAGGTTACCGGTGCCACGAGAACGCTATTCGAGCCAGTTTTAGACCCATTGCCAATATTAGTTTGATGCTTTTGCACCCCATCATAATTGGCAGTAATCGTGCCTGCCCCGATATTAACCTGTTTGCCTAAGGTGGCATCCCCCAAGTAAGACAAGTGGGAGGCATTGCTGCCATCTCCCATCTGCGTGTTCTTCATTTCGACAAAATTGCCCACACGACAACCAGCGCCGACATTGACGTTGCCCCGCAAATGGGCATAAGGACCAACTCTGCTTCCCGTTTCCACGGTACTATTGGTTAAGACGGAATAGAAGACGCTCACATCTTCCGCCAATTGGCTATTTTCAATCAAACTCCCCGGCCCTAACCGACAGCCTGAGGCAACAACCGTTTTGCCGCGCAGATGGGTTTGCGGTTCAATGACCACATCCGGCGATAACTCAACCGTATCATCAATGGTAATACTATCGGCATCCACTAATGTCACTCCGGCAAGCAACCATTGTTCTTTAATTCGTTGCTGTAAAACCTGGTAAGCATCGGCTAGATGTTTGCGATGATTAATGCCGATAATTTCTTGCGTATCTGCTACATCCATTGCCATTACCGGAGACAGGGAGGTAAAGACATCCGTGAGGTAATATTCTTGCTGTTTATTTTCGGCTGAGAGATGGGGCAGAATTTCTGACAGCTTATTCCAGTTAAAACAATAAATGCCGGCATTGATGCGTTGATTGCGTTTTTGTTCCGGGGTGCAATCTTTATCTTCAATAATTTCTTGAACGCGGTTGTGTTCATCACAAAACACACGCCCATAACCTTGGGGATTGTCTAATTGTGCCGTGAGTAAGGTTGCGGCATTCTGATTGCTTTGATGGGTTTGGAGTAGTTGCTGTAACGTCTCTTGACGCAGGAGGGGAACATCTCCATTGAGAACTAACACATCTTCGTTACTATCCTGTAAGGCAGGAAGCAATTGTTGAACTGCGTGACCGGTTCCCAACTGTTGCTCTTGTAAAATAAATTCAACGTTCTCCCAATGGCTGAGACTGGCTTTGACTTCTTCTGCGGCGTAGCCTACAACAATATAGTATCGCGAGGGTTGGATTAAACCGCAACTGTCTAACACTCTCTCCAGCATCGATTTTCCCCCCAAAGGATGCAACACTTTGGGAAGGTTTGACTTCATGCGGGTTCCACGTCCGGCGGCTAAAACTGCAACTGCAACCATTGTTGATTGTTTGATCTAAACGTTAGTTAATTTATCTGGCATGATTTAGAGGTTACAGCTTTCTGCGCAAACTCGCAAGGGAACGCGAAAAAACAGCTTGTCGCTGTTCAGGGAATGATGCCATATTGAGAAACTTGTAACGAGTCTAATGGGGACACCATTGATATCCCCACGGAAGGCTTCGAGAATTGGAATCAGCACAGCGAAATGCCTTTACTGAACCGTCAATTAAACCAAACTTGCGAAATTGATATTCTGTTAAAAGGAACTGAACTGAGACAATATCCTGACAATTATTAATAATTTTATCGCTATAATCGCGAAGCATTTTTGGTGAAGAGAGGAGGTTAAGCGCGGAAGATTCTGAAACCATATCGCCGACAAATTTCGAATCATTAGCACCAAGCCCCATCAGTAAATTAAGGGGCTGATTCGTAGGAAGTTTCGCGTCAGTTGCTATCTCGTAAATGCTTACCCCACTCACATAAGCTGCTCGATAATTCTCCAGTTTTTGCTCAACATCAAAAATCGTTGCTTTACAATTTTTTGTTAGACTCTCCGACGGAACAACTTGGGCACTAACACTAGAGAAATTCGTAGCAATTAGGGTGGTAAAACAGAAAAATACACTCGTGACATTCCCATTTTTAAATAGTTTCATGATCTTGATACTATATTAGTAATTTGTGCACAAAAAATAACAATTACTCAACTACTTTTTACGTCAAGCAACTAAGAAACGCGATCTCAAAATTTTAATGATACACTAAATGATCAACTATTAATGATTAATTATGTCCCGCAATCTAGAGAAAGAAATCCAAGACTTCTACGATGCATCCAGTTCTCTCTGGGAAAGCATTTGGGGAGAACATATGCACCACGGTTACTATGGTCGCAGCGGCACCCATAAAGTTCCCCGGCGACAAGCCCAAATTGATATGATTGAAGAACTGTTGCGTTGGGGAGGATTGAATGAGACGGAAACACCGCCGCAACATATTTTAGATGTGGGTTGCGGGATTGGTGGCAGTACCCTGTACTTAGCCGAAAAATTCAACGCCGCTGCCACCGGGGTTACCCTTTCTCCCGAACAAGCGAGACGCGGGCAAGAACGTGCTAACCAAGCAGATTTAGACAATACAGTGACATTTCAGGTTGCTAATGCCTTAGACTTGCCTTTTGCGGAGAATAGCTTCGATTTGCTATGGTCATTGGAGAGCGGGGAACATTTCCCCGATAAAGCAAAATTTTTAGAAGAAGCCTATCGGGTTTTGAAGCCGGGAGGCCTCCTGTTGATGGCAACTTGGTGTCATCGCCCTACCGATTCCTTAGCTGGAGAATTAACCGCTGATGAAAAGCAACACCTAGCAGAAATTTATCGCGTGTATTGTTTACCCTACGTTATTTCCTTGCCCGAATATGGCGCGATCGCGCACCAAACTGGATTCTACAATATCAAAACCGATGATTGGTCACAAGCGGTGGCCCCTTTCTGGGATATTGTCATCGACTCGGCATTCACCCCGCAAGCCATGATGGGATTAATTCAAAGCGGTTGGAAAACTGTGGAAGCCGCGTTATCCCTGGGATTAATGAGTCGCGGCTACCGTCGCAGTTTAATTCGCTTTGGCGTTTTACAGGGAATTAAACCTTAATGATTACTATCAAAGATTGTTTTTGCCCATGAGTCAAGTTACTTCCAATCCGGAAAAAACATTATTGCGTGAACCCAGGAGTTGGTTATACAGCCTGTGGAAATTTTCTCGCCCGCATACCGTTATTGGCACTAGTTTAAGTGTGGTTGCCTTATATTTGATTACCATTGCTATTAGCGAAGCGACGGTAACCGCTAGCAATTTCATTCCCTTAATTCTAGCTTGGATCGCGTGTTTAGGTGGCAATGTTTATATTGTCGGCTTAAACCAATTGCAAGACATTTCCATTGACAAAATTAATAAGCCTGAGTTACCGGTTGCTGCCGGCGAATTTTCGCAACGACAGGGAAAATGGCTTGTTGGGATTACAGGCAGTTTGGCAATTATTATCGCCGCCCTTTCCAATCAATGGTTGCTGATGACAATTGGCGTTAGTTTAGCCATTGGAACCGCTTATTCGTTACCGCCCATTCGCCTGAAGCGTTTTCCCTTTTGGGCTGCCTTATGTATCTTTACGGTGCGCGGCGTTGTTGTTAATTTAGGGCTATTTTTACACTTCCGTCAAACCTTAACGCAACAGCAAGCGATTCCCCCTGCCATTTGGGCACTAACGGGATTTATTCTCGTTTTTACCATTGCCATTGCTATCTTTAAAGATGTGCCTGACTTAGAAGGGGATAAACAATATCAAATCACTACCTTTACCCTTTTGTTAGGAAAAACAACTATCCTCAACATTACCCGTATCATTCTGAGTTTTTGTTATTTGGGAATGATTGCGGCTGCTTGGTTGTGGTTGCCGGATGTTAATCCTATCTTTGTGGGGATGACACATGGCGGATTATTATTAGTATTATGGTGGCGCAGCCAAAGCGTTGATTTAGAAAATAAAAGCGCGATCGCGCAGTTCTATCAATTTATTTGGAAATTATTTTATCTGGAATATTTGTTGTTTCCTATCGGTTGTTTTTTAGCGTAAAATGTCAGATCTCAATTCTTCTACAAATATCATTGCTTTAATTACGGTTGCTGTGATTCTTCTGGGCGTGGGAATTGTTTTAGGGAGAAGTTTCCTCCTGGGAAATCGGTTTCAAAAGGCAAGGCAACTTTACGAAGATGAAAAATATGACGAAGCAATTCCCCTTTTCCAAAAGATTATCAACCGGCAAAAAAGTAACGACTTAGCGCGACTTTTATTAGGGAAATCTTTGGTGAAACAAGGCAACCTTACAGAAGCCATTTCTACCTTTGAAACCTTAACGCAACAGTCTCCCAAAAATGTTGACGGGTATATCGAGTTAGGCAAAGTTTATATGCAACAGGGAAAAATTGATAGCGCGATCGCGCAGTTTGAACAAGCCACAAAAATCAAGCCCAATCGCTTTGCCGAACCCCATCGCGTGTTAGGTTTAGCCCTAAAAGAAAAGGGAGAAACAGAAGCAGCCCTCAACTCGCTTAAAAAAGCGAAAAAACTTTATTCCAATCAAAAAGCCTACCCGATGATTGAAACCATTGATGAAGAAATTGAAACCATCACCGAAGAAAGTAAGAAATAACCATCAAGATGGCAAACCCATCCCCGAGACAAAATTTAGAAACTGTTTCTATCAATTTACCCAGTACCATTAACCTTTACGTTACCCAAGAACAGTTTACAACGTTAGCCGTTGCCAACCGCGATTTAAGATTAGAAAGAACTGCACAGGGAGAATTAATTGTGAATCCGCCCACGGGTTGGGAAACAGGGAAACGTAATTGGAGTATCTCTGGAGAGTTATATTTATGGTGGCGTCAGTGTGGAGAACCAGGTCAAGCATTTGATTCCTCCACTGGTTTTATTCTACCCAATGGTGCGATTCGTTCCCCTGATGCCTCTTGGGTAAGCAGGGAACGTTGGGAAACTCTAACCCCTGAAGATAAAGAAACTTTTGCTAAAATTTGTCCCGACTTTATTGTAGAATTACGGTCAAGTTCGGATCAAATTTCCCATCTACAGGCTAAGATGAGGGAATATATGGACAATGGGGCAAAGCTGGGTTGGTTAATTGATCCGCAACAACATCGGGTAGAAATTTATCGATCCGGTTTAGCCGTTGAGGTGTTAGACAATCCCACTAGATTATCCGGTGAAAATATCTTATCAGGATTTGTATTGCAATTAAATCGAATTTGGGATTAACCTCGTTAGTAAACATGCTTGGGAAGATGATTGGCATCAATTTCAATTACCGCATCAATTCCTTGTTTGCTTTCGATTAATGGGGTGATAAATAACTCGGGATGCAAGGAACGCCAAAAGTATTCCACAAATTGATTAATTTCTTCTTCACTCATCCCTGATTTGCCCTGCGCGATCATTTTTTGTTCTGCTTCTTTGCGCCATTGTTGACTCAACCGATAATCAACCGGAGACAAAATAATTAAGCCATCCAACCGATTCCATAAAGGAAGATAGGCTTCTAAGCGACGGTTATTATCGATCGCGAATTGCCGATCCGCTTCCGTTACAATCGGAGCAGGGGGAAACTGAAATGCTGTTTCTTGGATCGGTTGCACGCCGATCAACCAACCCTCAAATAATAAAATGTCAATTGTCTGATTAATTTGTTCCGGTGTGGCGCGATCGCCCATTCCTTGACAAGCTGACTTATCGAAGCGAGGAATGTGCACAGGAGTTTTTCCCTCTCGGATATTATCTAACACTTCTTTTCCTAACTCAACATCATGAGTCCCTGGCGGACCACGCCAAATTAACCGAGAATCTTCCTGTTGCAACTGCTGACGTTCCGCATAAGTCTTATACAGGTCATCAATGGAAAGGGTTACTGTATGATAACCTAACTCCTTTAAGAGGAATTGTAAAATCGTTGCTAACGTGGTTTTTCCGGTGCCCTGAAGTCCTAAAATGCCCTGAATAATGGGTGATGATTTTTGGTTCCTTTTATTGGCAATATCAAACGCTAAAGGAAGCCAGACACGCCATAATAAGTCTAAAATAATGTCTTCTGATAATCCTAGCTGAAACACATAATTGCGAATCGCTGAGTAAGCAGTAGGAAAAAAATCCAGTTGTGTTTTTAAATCATGATGTTTATGATTTTTGGCAACGATTAAACGCGCTTGACTTAATCGTTTTTCTTCTTCAATGGTTAACTTTTTTCCTTGCAAAAAACGGTGTAAAATCGAAGTTATTGCCGATCCAAACATAATTTAAGACCCCAAAATAAATGCTTGAATATATAAACTATAGGTAAAACCAATTTTTAATGTATTTAAAACTTCCATTAACCCTGACTCCTGATTATTTTTTTCTGACAGTCGCCGATAAACAAACCAACTGATTGCTTCCGTTGCTAGTAAAACAATTGCTGCAACAAAAATATCTAAACGTCCAAGTTGACCAGCACTTGTTACTAGGGTAATTCCCATAAAAATGCCAAGAAGCAAACTAATTAATAATAAGGTGATCCTGCGCCAAGGATTGAGAAAAAATTGTCGAGCTTGACTTGATAAATTACTGAATAATGAATTTAAGCGTGTATTTTGCATGACGAAATATTAGTAATGAAAACTCAATCAACAGTTGTTCATTGTTTATAATGCAAATCATAGCTCACTCTCCGATTGAACAACCATGCAATTAATGGAAACTATTCGCATGGCGACTGCTACCCTCACAGCCAATAAATTGCGTAGCAGTTTAACCATGTTAGGAATTATTATTGGCAATGCCTCTGTTATTGCCATGGTAGGCGTAGGACAAGGGGCACAAGTATTAGCTAAAAATCAATTTCAATCCCTTGGCCCCAATACTTTATTTATAACACCTGGCTCCCGAGAAGAACGCCAAACGACCTTTGACCTTCCAAAAACCTTGGTTTATGAAGATGCGAAAGCCATTGCCGAACAAGTACCTAGTATCGAAGGCGTGGCCCCACAAATTAGCAACAACCAAGTCATTACCTATCGGGATAAAAATAGCAATGATTCGGTTATTGGGACAACCCCATCATTTTTAAATGTTCGCAGTTTTCAAATAGCACAGGGTCGTTTTATTCGAGAATTCGATTTACAAAAAAATAGTCGTGTTGCAGTTTTAGGCTCGGAAACGGCTAAAAGATTTTTTGGTTTAGAAAACCCCCTCGGCAAACAAATTCGGATCAAAAATTCCAGTTTCAAAATTGTTGGCGTTTTGGAACCGAAAGGGTCATTTTTAGGGAATAATCAAGATGATGTCGTTTATATTCCTTTAACAACCATGGCTAATCAAATTGTCGGCAATCGTTCAGTTTATGGGATGAATTTAACCTTTATTTCGGTGTCTGCGAAAAATTCAGATAGTATTCGCGCAGCGAAATTTCAAATCGAAAACTTGCTGCGATTAAGACATAACATTACAGGAGAAAATGACTTTACCATACAAACGCAACAGGATATTCTTGAGCTTGTGGGAACAGTGACCGGCGGGTTAACTGCTATGTTAGCCGCGATCGCGGGAATTTCGCTATTAGTGGGCGGTATTGGCGTGATGAATATTATGCTGGTTTCTGTATCCGAACGTACCCAAGAAATCGGACTTCGCAAAGCCATTGGGGCAAGGGAAAAAGATATCCTGACTCAATTTTTGATTGAGGCAACGATTCTAGCTGTGTTAGGGGGATTTTTCGGAACTGTCATTGGCGGCGGCATTGTGATTCTTGCTGGCAGTATTACCCCCCTTCCTGCCACAATTTCTGTTTCCGCAGTCATTATTGCCGTGACTGTTTCCGGCGGCATTGGTTTAGCCTTTGGTGTGATTCCTGCCCGTCAAGCAGCGAAACTGGACCCCATTGTTGCCCTTAGAAGTATTTAATCTAGAGTGAGGGAATTGCCCATTCTTGAAACTGATGTTCCCAGGCTTTCCCATCCAGGGCCATTTGTTCCACCAAACTTGCTAAACGTAATGCTTTGAGGGCTTGTTCGCCGCCGACAGAGGGCTGATTGCCGCCACGCACACAAGAGACGAAATGTTCCAATTCGGCATAAAGCGGCTCGATTTTACTAGTATAAACCTTTTCAATTAATCCATCTTGCCGATATAAAACTTGCCCATAATTGGTTGTATAATCAGCAGTGGTTTGCCGATGAATCAAGATTTCATTATCTAAAAAGTCTGCTTCAATTAAGGCATTTTTGCAATGAGCAGAAATATTGCGAATTTTGCGATGGGTTACCTTACTTGCCGTTAAGGTCGCGATCGCGCCGTCAGCAAATCCTAGGGTCGCTGTGACATAATCCAAATAACCGGAATTTTCGCCTTTAATCCCACTGGCAGTCAATTTAACCACCGGCTTGGCAGTTAATTCCAATAACAGATCAATGTCATGAATCATTAAATCCAGCACCACAGACACATCGTTCGCCCGTTGGGAATAAGGACTCATGCGGTGGGCTTCCACAGCTAACAATTCTTCTGTTGTGAGAACATTGCTTAACTCTTGAAACGCAGGGTTAAATCGTTCAATATGGCCCACTTGTAAAATGCAATGATTCTCTGCCGCGGCATTGACCAATGATTCTGCTTCTTCTAGATTGGCCGCAATGGGCTTTTCAATTAAAACATGAACCCCGGCATTTAAACAAGCCCATCCCACTTCATGATGCAACCGCGTGGGAACAGCAATACAAACCGCATCTACACAAGCTAATAAATCATGATAATCTTCAAAATAGCGGACTCGATATTTACTGGCGATATCAAGACCTCGCGTTTTATCTATATCGGCAATTCCATATAACTCGACATCTTTCAACAAGCCGAGAACACGGGTATGATGCTGTCCCATATTGCCCACGCCAATCACCCCTACCCGCAACGGCCGACTCCCATTGCGAGAACTATGATTGGTCTCTAGTTGTTCTTGAGAACGTTCCTCTTGATTACTCACTTAGCAAATCCTCCACCACACAAATTACAAAAAATGTCCATTTCTCTAGCAGAATAAACGTTTTTCCCAAAAAAAGGCAAATTTCAACGAAAATCTAAAAAATCTGCCAGAGGCATTATCCATAAATTTAAGGAATGAAGGTTAGTCATCTGTGTCAGTTTTTTTGCTGTCCATAAATGCTCTCAAGCTACGGTACAATTACTTTGGAATCGCTTATTTAACCCTTATTCAACAATGCTCAGAGCAGGAATTGTCGGACTCCCCAATGTCGGTAAATCGACCCTTTTTAATGCCCTTGTCGCCAATGCAAAAGCAGAAGCCGCAAACTTTCCCTTCTGTACGATTGAACCCAATGTGGGAGTAGTGGCTGTTCCTGATGAACGGTTAGAGGTACTGGCAAACATTTCCAATTCGCAACGGATTGTTCCCACGCGCATCGAATTTGTGGACATTGCCGGCTTAGTACAAGGGGCGAGTCAAGGCGAGGGATTAGGCAATCAGTTTTTGGCCAATATCCGAGAAGTAGATGCTATTGTTCATGTAGTGCGCTGTTTTGAAAGTGATGATATTGTTCATGTGTCGGGGTCAGTGGATCCAGTGCGCGACATTGAAGTCATCAACTTAGAGTTGGCCTTAGCCGACTTAGCCCAAATTGAACGACGCATGGAACGCACGCGCAAAGACGCCAAGAAAAATAAAGATGCGCAAGCCGAGTTCGAACTCTTAGAAAGATTAGCTGCGGCTATCAATGACGGAAAAAGCATTCGCCAAGTGGAACTCACCGAAGAGGAAGAAGCGATTATTAAACCGCTCAATTTATTGACCAAAAAGCCGATTATTTACGCCACCAATGTTTCCGACGAAGACATTGCAGAAGGGAATCAAGCGGTGGAACAAGTGCGAGAATTAGCGGCGAAAGATAATGCTTCGGTTGTGGTTGTTTCGGCGCAAGTGGAATCGGAATTGATGGAATTGTCCGAAGAGGAAAAAGCTGACTTCTTAGCGTCTTTAGGGGTAGAAGAAGGCGGCTTGCAATCTCTCATTCGTGCCACTTATGACTTATTAGGGTTACGAACTTATCTGACAACTGGCGAAACAGAAACTCGGGCTTGGACAATTTATGCCGGTATGAAAGCGCCGCAAGCTGCCGGTGTGATTCATTCTGACTTTGAACGAGGGTTTATTCGCGCTGACACGATTAGCTATGACAAATTAGCCGAAGTGCAATCCTTAGCGGCTGCAAAAGAAAAAGGATTGGTGCGTTCGGAAGGAAAAGATTATGTCGTGCAAGAGGGGGATGTTATCGAATTTAAGTTTAATGTCTAATGGCTGGCGGTTAGACTTCCCATGCTGGGGTTAACTTTCCTGTGGGGAGAGTGAGAAGAACCATTATCTCCTACTTTCCCCGAATGCAATGATTACCTAATTCTCATTGTCCTTACCTGTTGTACTATTATTGCTCGCGTTATGGGAAGGATTGCCCCCAGAGAAGCGGCGCCCTTTTGAAAAAGAACCTGATGTTTTTTTCCGAAACTGTCGGGCATAGGCAAGATTGCGAGCGGCTTTTTCTTTTTTCTGGTTACGACGTTTGGACATATGTAATTTCTCCTCTTTAACTTAAAAAAAACGCTTTCGGAAAGCGGACCCAAAACTGATTCACTCCCCAAAAGCGTTGGTTATTGCTTGCAACTTAATGCTTAGAAACGTTTGTTTCTGCGACCGCCACCAGAACCGCCAGAGGGGCCTTTGTTTTCACGAGGACGCGCTGGGTTGACTTTCAGTTCGCGACCCATCCATTCTGCACCATCCAGTTCTGAAATCGCATTGGATTCTTCACTTTCCGATGCCATTTCGACAAATCCAAATCCTCTCATGCGACCTGTTTCACGGTCAGTCGGCAGATAAACTCGTTTGACTGTCCCATATTCAGCAAAAACTTCGCTGAGGTCGTCTTGAGTGACTGAATAGTCGAGATTACCGATGTAAATTGACATTGATGTAGATTCTCCTCAATCAGGAATAATGTAGTGAGGCAAGATTTCGGAGGGAGTCTGTCAATACGAAGCTGGAAAAACTATCAATACTGAAACCAAACGCAGTCACCGATCTTTGTTCTCATAGCTTAACTATAGCAGTAATTGTTGGGATCAACAAGCAATTTCATCGCGTTTTTCTTCAGAAATGGATTTGCTTAACTGCGTAATTTCCGAAAGTCACCTTGGGAAGGGCAGTTACAGCAATTTTAAATAAATATTAATTTTCCTTGAGGAGGCTGAGAAAGGAATTGTCCTTCATAATATTTAACAAACGACGATCGCTGAAATTATTGCCAATATGACAACTGCTGCCACCCATCAATTCCCGATTACTTTTCGAATTTCTTCCTTGATTCGCATCACCTTGCTGACGCTTTATATTGCCCTGACTGCCCCCTTACCGTTTTTAGCGGCCATTACGCCAGCAACGATTCCCATTAGTGTATTAAGTTTCGGTTTAATTGCGGGGTTAATTGTGTTATACGGTGCCCTAAGTCAAAAAGTAGTTCTAGATGAAGAAAAAATTGCTGTCACCTATCCCCAATGGTTTCCTTCAATTTTCCGCAAGGGATGGTCGCTTTCTTGGGAAAAAATTGAACAATTGAAACCTCGTACCACCGGGCAAGGAGGATTAGTTTATTATTTTGTCACCCCGGAACGCGATCGCGCTTACCTGCTTCCCATGCGCGTTGCTGGCTTTGCCAAGTTAGTCAAAATTGTCGAGGAAAAAACAGGCATTGATACCCAAGATGTTCGTCCATTAGCCCAGCCTTGGATGTATTTTATTTTATTAGGATTGACCCTTCTTTTATTAGTAGTTGATAGTTGGACGATTTGGACGGCAACAACCCAAGGATTGATTATTTAAACCTAATCAGTACCGGCAGTTACTGAGGGCGAAAATTTTTCTTTCCTATCCTTAAAGAATCTATTTTTCTCGGTCTCTATCCCCATTACAATTTTAAGTGGGGAGTCCCGCCCCATTGATAAACTTGATTGACACGAGATTTTTTTGATGATGAAAAGTTATCTGGCGGCTGCGATTCAAATGACCAGTCAACCTGACTTAGAAAAAAATTTGGCTTCTGCTGCCGATTTAGTTGAACTCGCAGTCCAAAAAGGCGCTAGTTTGGTAACCCTTCCAGAAAATTTTTCTTTCTTGGGAGAAGAAGCGGAAAAAGTTAGGCAAGCGAGCGCGATCGCGCAACAGACGGAAAAATTCCTCAAAACCATGGCGCAACGGTATCAAATTACCATTGTCGGCGGCGGTTTCCCGATTCCCGTTGCGGATGGGAAAGTTTCCAACACTGCCTTGATGATTAATCCTGATGGTGAGGAATTAGCCCGTTACGAAAAAGTGCATCTGTTTGATGTCAATCTCCCCGATGGCAATACCTACCAAGAATCGCAAACTGTGCAAGCGGGAACCTCCCTTCCCCCATTGCCCGTTTCCCCTGAGTTAGGCACAATTGGACTTTCTGTGTGTTATGACGTGCGTTTCCCGGAACTTTATCGTCAGCTTGCCCAAAAAGGGGCGGAAATTCTTCTGATTCCGGCAGCGTTTACCGCTTACACCGGGAAATACCATTGGCAAGTGTTATTGCAAGCGCGCGCCATCGAAAATACGGCTTATGTCATTGCCCCTGCCCAAACCGGACATCATTACGGTCGACGTTACAGTCACGGTCATGCCATGATTATTGATCCCTGGGGCATGGTATTAAGCGATGCCGGCGAAGATCCCGGCGTTGCCATTGCCGAAATTAATCCCTCTCGTTTAGAACAAGTGCGCCGTCAGATGCCTTCTTTAGAACATCGGGTGTTTATTTAAAGTTGGGAGACAAATGATCAGAATGGGTGATAGGTTCTAGTTGTTTCTGTCATGTTGTCTTAGCGAGACCGATGAGTGATCGAGAGTTATTTGCAAAAAGCGCGATCGCGCAAATTCCGAAACTCCTAACCCTGTTAGACCGTAACCCCCACAGTCCCACCTATGGTTGCTTTGATCGCAATTTCTGGCACTATAAAATCATTGACTTTCCCAGCGGGATGGCCCAAGAGTTTGTCTATCCCTTAGCCTTAGCTTACGATACCAACTGCCCGGATAATCCCTATTACCATAATACAGCAGTTAAAAACTGGGTGGAAGCAGCAATTCACTATGCTGTTCGCAGCAGTCATAACAATGGCGCCTCTGATGACTACTTTCCCTTTGAACAGGCAGCGGGGGCAACGGCATTTTCGCTTCTGGCTTGTGTAAAAAGCTATCAACTCCTGGGCTTACATAACTATGCCATGCTCAAATTCTTTGAAAAACGAGCCGACTGGTTAGCCCATCATCAAGAAAGCGGCCGACTCTCCAATCATCACGCCCTGATTATTCTTTGTTTAGAAACCTTAAGCCATCTCCTCAATTCCTCAAAGTGGGATCGCGCGAAGGCTTTACGCTTGGAACGGCTATTGGAATGGCAATCGCAAGAAGGCTGGTTTCCTGAATATGAAGGGAGTGACCCAGGATATCTTTCCCTTACTATAACCTGTTTGGCACAAATTTATCAATTCCGAACCGATACCCGTTTAAAAGAAGCCCTGATCAAAGCAGTGGAATTTGCCGGATATTTTTTGCATCCCGATGGGTCTTATGGCGGCGAATATGCTAGTCGCAATACTTATAATTTCTTTCCCCATGGCTTTGAATTAGTGGGTCATTGGTATCCTCCTGCTTTAGCGATTAATGATGGATTTTTAAAAGGATTAGCCAATGGATTGAGTCCTTGTTATGCCGATGATCATATTATTGGTCACCATACTTGGAATTATTTATTGGCTTGGCGAGATTTTGTTACCAAACGTCCCGAACCGTTGCAACGTGTTTCCGGGAGAACTTATTTTCAACAGGCGCAACTGTTAAGGGAACGTCGGGGAAAAACGGAACTCTATATGGCCTTAAATAAAGGCGGCGTTTTCAAAGTATTTCGCAATAATCAGCTAGTGGTTTCTGATACGCAATTTTCTGCGTTAGTCCAACAAGGCAAAACGGTAAAAAATGCAGTGGGACATTTAATTGATACCGAGAATACTAAAGTTAATGTAACTGAAGATGAAATTGAAATTCAAGGGCAACTGGGATGGGCGAAACAAACTCAAATGACGCCATTTAAGCTGATTATTTTAAGAATAGTAATGTTGGGATTTGGTCGGTTCTTCCCGAACTTCATTCGAAAAATTTTACAAAAAATCTTAATTACTGGTAAGCAAAATACGGGATTAACGTTTAAGCGTTTCGTTCGCTGGGAAAATGAAGAGATTGTTGTCAGAGATGAGTTGCAAGTTCCGAAATGGGAAAACATAAAAAACGTGGGAATTGGTGCTGATCAAACGTCGATTTATGTGGTTATGAGTCGGACATTTCAACCGGGTCAACTGCAACCTTGGTTAGATCTGAGTGAGGAACTCAAAGATTTAAAAAATGGAGAACCGTTACAAATCGAACGCCGATATTAAACGCAAATTATATGAAAAAACTGATTTCGATTGTCGTTAGTCTTATTATTCTTATTATCCTCTATGTCAAAATTGATTTTGCTGCATTATTAGAGGTTTTCAAAAATAGTCATCGCGCGTGGATGATACTGGGATTAGGCATGGTTATTCCCATCACGATGTTAACGGCTTGGCGGCTGCAACAACTGACCCCAAAACAAGCCAAGTTGACATTTGCTGAGGGAAACCGTTTGATTTTAGCAGCGAGCGTTTTAAACATGGTTTTACCCTCAAAGATGGGGGATATTGCTAAGGCGTATTTTATCCAAAAACGAGGCGCCTTAACCGGATCATTAGCGTTATCTCTGGTGGTATTTGAAAAAACGTGCGACTTACTTTCGCTATTATTTTGGTGTGTTTTTGGTCTTGTCTTATATCCCAATAAAGGTTGGTTATTTTGGGGAATGACAACTATTGTTGGCGCCGGATTATTGCTGGGAATTTTGTTAATCAGTTCTCGCGGATTTGCAGATGCTTTCTTTAACTGGGGACAACAGTATGCACCGCAAAAAATCGGAGACAAATTGGCAAATTTACAAAGTTCTTGGGGAGAAATGCACGATTACTTTTGGCGCGATCGCGCCCAGCTTTCTCTAGTTACCATAACATCCATTTTTCTCTGGTTTTTGCATTTGTGTCAAATCTGGTTGTTTATTCTTGCCCTAAAAGCGTGGACGCCATTTTTAGCCAATTTAGCCCTTGCCCCCTTAGCGATTTTAGCCGGATTGTTGCCGTTAACCTTTGCCGGAATTGGCACCCGCGATGCAGCCCTTGTCTTTTTCTACAGCAGTTATTTCAATGCCCCTACCGCTGCTGCTTTAGGATTGCTTTGTACCTCTCGTTATTTTATTCCTGCTGTTGCCGGTTTACCGTTTATGGGAAAATACATGACGAAATAATTTAAGAAAACCAAAACCTTTCAAACAGGATTCACAGTGACAACAAATTATCTTGAAAAACCCATCTCATCATCATCGTTGAGAATAAGCGGCGAAATTGTTCTTGTTACCAGCTTCTTTTATCTCTGTTTTTTATTATATCAAATGGGTAAATGCTTGCTACAGATGAGCAGGCTTGGATCAAGGAACAAGGAAAAAGGTGCTTTTCCCTCCCCTTTAACCTTTAACCTTTACCC
>JBDGQV010000031.1:0-18057 GCA_042218725.1 Halothece sp.
ATCTTCTAGCATGGGAAAATGAGCGGTATCCGGTAACTCAAAATATTCAATATAATCGGTATTTAAGTTGGCTGCTTTTTTTGCTAACCGGGTCGGAATAATAATATCTTTTTCCCCGGCAATTAATAAGGTAGGAACAGAAACATTAGCAAAGGCATCTGGCATAACCGTGGCGGCATGTTTACTAACTGCTGTGTAAATGGTTCCTTTTGCTGCGTCTTCATCCGCTAACAGATAATCTTCCAAAAAGGCTTGTCTTTCGTCTTTTGGAATCGGGCGATTCAGAAATCTCGCCATAAATAAGCGATCCATGGTGGGGATTTGGGAAAACCAATTAAAGCGCAGTTTTACCACATAGGTTCCTGCAAAATGAAACAGGTTAAAGGTAATGGGATTATACTCAAAAATACCGCTGCAGGTTAATATGGCTTGTTTAACTTTTTGCGGATAGCGACTGATAAATAGGGTTGCTAAAGACGCCCCCATGGAATGCGCATTGAGATAAACTTGTTCTAACTGCAATTGGTCTAAAAGTACAGCTAAGTCTTCGGCGTATTCTTCCATGTCATAGCTTAAGGAATGATTATCCGGCAGGGAAGAACGCCCAAAGCCTCTTAAGTCATATACTAAACAATCGAATTGATCGCTGAGGGCAGTGGCCGTACTTTTCCAATAACGTCCGGATCCGCCCCAGCCGTGCACAAAGACTAATACTGGCTTATTTTTCTCGCTACTGGAGTCACATACCCATTCATAATAATGGTCAACGCCGCGAATATTAATGGTTTGTCCTTGTTGTTGCGTTAATTGTGTCATCAATTCCGATTCTCAAAAAAAAGCAGGGGACAACCCCCCTGCCTAATTATGATAGATGAAAACGTTGGTTTAGCTTTGACTAACGGTTTCTTGTTTTTCTTGTTGTGCCAAGAATTTTTCTAATTCACTTAACGCTTCGGCATCAACATCCACCTGCATAGGACAGAATTTCGGCCCGCACATGGAGCAGAATTCGGCGCTCTTGTAAATGTCTGCCGGCAAGGTTTCGTCGTGATATTCTCGGGCGCGATCAGGATCTAACGACAGTTCAAACTGACGATTCCAGTCGAAGTTATAGCGGGCTTCGGAGAGTTCATCATCGCGATCGCGCGCTCCTTGACGATGTCGGGCCATATCGGCTGCGTGAGCAGCGATTTTATAAGCAATCAGCCCTTCTCGCACGTCTTCTGCATTGGGCAGTCCTAAGTGCTCTTTCGGGGTCACATAACACAACATTGCAGTGCCATGCCAACCGGCCATTGCTGCCCCAATCGCCGACGTGATATGGTCATATCCTGGAGCAATATCGGTTACTAAGGGGCCTAACACATAGAAGGGCGCTTCACTGCACTCTTCCATCTGTTTTTTCACGTTAAACTCAATTTGGTCCATGGGAACGTGGCCCGGTCCTTCGACCATCACTTGGACATCATGTTCCCAAGCCCGGCGCGTTAATTCCCCAAGGGTTTTCAACTCAGCCAGTTGGGCTTCATCAGAAGCATCATGGGTACAGCCAGGACGCAAGGAATCCCCTAAACTAAAGGAAACATCATATTTCTTGAAGATTTCAATGATGTCATCAAAATGGGTATAAAGGGGATTTTGCTTGTGATGATGCAACATCCACTTGGCAATGGTTCCCCCGCCGCGAGAAACAATGCCGGTAATGCGATCTTTCACTAAGGGGAGATACTCAATCAGCAATCCCGCATGAATGGTCATGTAATCCACGCCTTGCTGGGCATGTTTTTCGATGACGTTTAGAAAATCATCTGCGGTGAGGTGTTCGACATTGCCATGAACACTCTCTAATGCCTGATATACTGGAACTGTCCCAATGGGAACGGTAGAGGCATCAATAATCGCGCTGCGGATTTCATCTAAGTTGCCGCCGCCGGTGGACAAATCCATGACGGTATCGGCGCCGTATTTCACCGCCAAGTTCAGTTTTTCCACTTCTTCGTCAATATTGGAAGAGTTGGGAGAGGCGCCAATGTTGGCATTCACTTTACACTTGGAGGCAATGCCAATGGCCATGGGTTCTAGGTTGGGATGATTGATATTAGCCGGAATAATCATCCGTCCCCGTGCTACTTCGTCACGAATCAACTCCGGGGAAAGGTTTTCCCGTTGCGCGACGAACTGCATTTCTTCCGTTACTTTCCCTTGGCGGGCATAATGCATTTGGCTAACATTACTATGCCCCTGCCGTTGGGCGATCCATTCACTTCGCATATCGTTTTTTTTCCTTAAATAACAGCTTCCCTACGTCGGTGCTAGCCGATCTCAGGTTCTCGGGGTGTAATCTCAGCCTGTATTAGCAGCCCAGGCACCCCCAGCTTATTTGGGTATCGTAGCATACCGCAGCGCGATCGATTGGCAATCACTTAAAAAACTTGTTACAGTTTTGCGGTTTGACCAATGCTTAGAAATTATAGCGTTGTTAAAGCGCAGAGATAAATAGCTTCACTCCACTCGACAACCGCCCCGTAAGTATCCCCGGTATGCCCTCCAAATTGGCGCTTAAACCACCAGCTAACAAGTAACGGAATTGTTGTCCCCCCAACTAAGGGAATGATTGAATACCCTCCCAAATTCAGAAAAATAGAACCTATTATTGAAATGAATGCTAAAACAATCCATCCCAATAACCAATCTTGCGGCCATTGAAACGCCTCTTTATGGAAACTGCCTTTGCCTTCCGGTTTAAGATAAGGATAAAGCGCGATCGCGCTGACTTGTGCCCATCGTCCCCACCCCGCAGTTAAAATTAAAACCAACCATCGAAAGTTGTCAATATCACTTAAAGCAGACACTTTCAAGCCAAATACAACCACTGCCGCCATCACGCCGAATGCCCCGGTTGTACTCTCTTTCATGACCGTGAAGCGTCGTTCTGACTCAAAGACGGCCAAACCATCGGCAGTATCAATAACACCGTCTAAATGTAACCCACCTGTGATAGCAACTCCAAAAGCAATCACTAAAGCAGAGCGAGTTAAATTTGGGATACCACAGAGATTTAATCCCCAATCGCTTAATGCCAAGAGACTGCCAATCAAAATGCCGACAAAGGGGGCAAAACGCGCCACGCGTTCAAACTTCAACTGCCAAGACTCTGGTAACGGTATAATTGTATAGAAAGTTACACTTCCCCACCAAGATTGTCGGAATTCATCCCAAAAACTCATAAATTTTTTCATCGCAAAGGTGAACAGAAATCAAAAGTTGGGCTAACATTGTGTCGTAGCTAACGGGTATTTAAGTTGATCCAAACTTTAGCAAAGAGAAGATAGCATTGACCAAAATTTAGGTTTAAGCCCGTTTTCCCGTTTTTGGTGCCCAAATTCCAACTCCTTTTCGCTCACCCACCCGATTGTTACCTTAATTTTCCAGTTAATCAAGAATACAACGCTATGAGTGATAATACACGTTCTCCCCAAAGCCTAGCCCCTTGCATCATTGATAACGGTATCGTTGTCAACAAGGAAGATATTTACCGTTTATTAAGTGATTTAGGTCATGTTCGCTATGCGCATTATTTAGACGGGCAAGTCAGTGGCGAGGGAGAAGGATATATTGTTGAGGTATTTGATGAACCCTCGCAAGCAACATTAATTGCCAATCAAACCATTTATTTGAATCTTGGCAGTTTTGATTATCTTCAATTGCAAACAACGACTAACAGCACTTATTTTGACTTAGTGCAAGATCAGCGCATTCTCCGGTTAATTCCCCTCACCAACCCCTTAAACTACCAAGAAGGAAATGCCAATCTCGATCCAGCTACCTTAGAAGCGATGGTGACAGATGTTTTGTCAGCACGCCGTGACGTGCAACTCGATGAGGAGGATGACGAATATTTCTTTTAAGTTTCATTGTCAAAAGCGTTGTTGCCACACCAAAGCCAGAGCTGGGATTTTTGAAACCCCCCATGGTAAGGTAGAAACCCCTCGTTTTATGCCAGTGGGAACGGCCGCTACGGTCAAAGGGTTAACCCCAGCGCAATTGGAAACGGCTCAAGCGCAGATGATTCTTGCTAATACCTACCATCTGCATCTTCAACCAGGAGAAGATATTATTCAACAAGCAGGAGGGTTACACTCGTTTATGGGGTGGCCACATCCGATTTTAACCGATTCGGGTGGGTTTCAGGTATTTAGTCTCAGTGATTTACGGAAAATCAGCGAAGCAGGGGTCACCTTTCGTTCTCCCCATGACGGACGCTTAATTGAGTTTACCCCAGAATTGGCAATTCAAGTTCAAAATGCCCTCGGCGCTGATGTGATTATGGCATTTGATGAATGTCCCCC
The DNA here is from genome assembly GCA_042218725.1 of Halothece sp. GTDB lineage: Bacteria > Cyanobacteriota > Cyanobacteriia > Cyanobacteriales > Rubidibacteraceae > Halothece. The sequence continues at coordinate 4,350 of JBDGQV010000031.1, forward strand.
TTATCCAGCAGACTACGATACGGTACGATTAGCGACAGAGCGCACTGAACGTTGGTTGGAACGTTGCCTTCAAGCCCATGATCGTCCTGAAACTCAAGCTCTATTTGGCATTGTTCAAGGCGGCGTTTATCCAGAGTTGCGAGCGCAAACTGCAAAAAACTTAGTTGAGTTGGATTTGCCGGGTTATGCCATTGGGGGAGTTAGTGTTGGCGAACCTACTACTTTAATTCATGAAATTGTTGCCGTGGCTGCCCCGTTATTGCCCTGGGAAAAGCCTCGTTATTTGATGGGGGTAGGAAGTTATCGGGAAATGGTAAACGCGATCGCGCATGGGGTAGATTTATTTGATTGTGTGATGCCAACGCGCTTAGGGCGGCATGGGGCAGCTTTAGTGCAGGGGGAACGCTGGAGTTTGAAAAAAGCTCACTTTCGGGAAGACTTTTCGCCGCTTGATCCTGATTGTTCCTGTTATTGTTGTGCTAACTTCTCTCGCGCCTACCTCCGTCATCTCGTTCGAGCCAAGGAAATGTTAGGATTTCTCTTATTATCTTTACACAACGTTACAGAATTAATTCGATTTACGCAACGCATCCGCACTGCCATTTTAGAGGAGCGATTTACCACTGAATTTGGCCACTGGCTAGAGGATGAATTATAAGATCGTTGCCTCTCCCAACGATCCCGTTAATCATGTTAAGATACATAGCGATATCTTAAGCAACTGCGTTGGTAAGGAAAAATTTATTATGGAAGCAGCATTATTATTTGCCAAGCTACCAGAAGCCTATTCAATTTTTGATCCCTTAGTGGACGTTTTGCCCATTATCCCTGTGTTTTTTCTCCTGCTGGCATTTGTGTGGCAAGCGGCAGTGGGATTTAAGTAAATCTTTTCAGTTATTGGAGATGGCGCGCGATCGCGATCGCGCTTCTACCACCTACTTGGCAGTGGGTGGTTTTTTTGTTGTCTAGTTTCCCGAACTGCACCACTGAATTAGAGACGTTACACTACAAATAAGCAACACGTTAAGAAATATTAATAAAATTATGACAGAAAAAGTCAAAAAATCCGAACAAGAGTGGAAACAACAGTTAACTGACGAACAGTTTCGAGTCACTCGCCAAAAAGGCACAGAAAAGCCGTTTACCGGGGAATACTATGATAAAAAAGACCCCGGAACTTACAAGTGTATCTGTTGTGGGCAACCTCTCTTTAGTTCCGAAACCAAGTATGATTCCGGTACCGGTTGGCCGAGTTTCTATGCCCCCATTGGAGAGGAAAATGTCAGTTATGAAACCGATCGCAGCCTCTTTATGAAACGCACAGAAGTGCTATGTTCTGCTTGTGATGCTCATTTAGGCCATGTTTTCGATGATGGACCGGCACCCACTGGCAAACGTTACTGCATGAACTCTGCTGCCCTGAACTTTGAACCCAAAGCCTAACCATTAATCAATAGATCGCGCTTTCCCTAATTCTTGATCTTTGATAACCACTCTTTTCCACCTCAGATCAAGAGAAACCAAGCGCGATCTGTTTCGATAGAAGAGATAGGAAAGGGACAAGAGAACCCCAAACGCATCGTTGATTCCCTCATCCCTTGTTACTGGATAATAGGTCGCAATTTATGATCCGCCACGGAGTTTATCCAAGACACTGCGGTCTTCTAAAGTTGAAGTATCCCCAGCAATTTCTTCACCAGAGGCTAAATTGCGCAATAAACGACGCATAATTTTGCCCGATCGCGTTTTCGGCAGGGCATCGGTAAAGCGAATTTCCCCAGGACGGGCAATAGCCCCAATTTCATTAGCAACGTGCTGTTTCAACTCGTTGCTTAATTCCTCGTTCCCCTCATAATCTTCTTCGAGGGTGACAAAAGCACAGACTTCTTCGCCTTTAACTTCATTTTGACGTCCCACAACGGCCGCTTCCGCTACTGCCGGATGGGAAACTAAGGCGGATTCTACTTCCATGGTGCCTAAACGGTGTCCCGCCACATTGATGACATCATCAACGCGACCCATAATCCAGAAGTAACCGTCATCGTCTTTACGGGCGCCATCGCCGGCAAAATAGAAATACTGGCCATTGATGGGGGCAATATGTTCCCAATAGGTGCGACGGAAGCGATCCGGATCGCCATAAACCGTGCGCATCATCCCTGGCCAAGGATATTTGACGACTAAATAACCCCCTTCATTAGGTTGAACCGGATTGCCGTCTAAATCCACGACATCAGCCATGATGCCTGGGAAGGGTAATGTTGCTGAACCGGGCTTAGTGGAAGTTGCCCCTGGCAGGGGGGTAATCATAAAGCCGCCGGTTTCAGTTTGCCACCAGGTATCCACAATGGGACATTTTTCTTGGCCGATAATGCGGTGGTACCACATCCAGGCTTCTGGGTTAATCGGTTCGCCCACGGTTCCCAAGATTCGTAAAGAAGATAAATCGCGGGCATTGGGATGATGTTCTCCCATTTTAATGAAGGAGCGAATGGCAGTGGGGGCAGTATAGAAAATAGTGACGCCGTATTTTTCGATAATATCCCAGGTACAGCCGGGATTAGAGGGACGGGGGGCGCCTTCATACATGACGGTGGTTGCCCCATTGGAAAGCGGCCCATAGACAATGTAGCTGTGTCCGGTAATCCAGCCGACGTCAGCAGTACACCAATAAACGTCAGTATCTTTGAGGTCAAATGCCCACTTCAGGGTGACATGGGTATAGAGATTATAGCCTCCAGTCGTGTGAACCACGCCTTTGGGTTTGCCGGTGGTGCCAGAGGTGTAGAGAATAAATAATAGATCTTCGCTATCCATGGGTTCTGGCGGGCAATTTGCAGAAACACCGGCTTTCAGGTCATGCCACCAATGATCGCGCCCAGGTTCCATGTGGACTTTTTCTTCGCTGCGTTGCACCACCAGTACGTTTTCCACCGTGGGTGCCCCGTTGTCAGCAAGGGCTTTATCCACTTCCGGCTTCAGGGAAACCACTTTATCTTTGCGGAAGCCGCCGTCTGCGGTAATCACTAATTTGGCTTCGGCATCCACTAAACGGGTTTTCAGGGCTTCGGCACTAAAGCCGCCAAATACCACGCTGTGGGCTGCCCCAATTCTGGCACACGCTAACATGGCAATGGCCGCTTCGGGAATCATGGGAAGATAGATCGCCACGCGATCGCCTTTTTCCACACCCAACTGCTTCAACACATTGGCCATCAGGCACACTTCCCGATGCAATTGGGCATAAGTATAAGTGCGGGAATCTCCGGGTTCGCCTTCCCAAATTAAGGCCGCTTTATTCTTACGCCAACTTGTTAGATGACGATCTAAGCAGTTGTAGGAAATATTCAGTTTTCCCCCAACAAACCATTTGGCAAACGGGGGATTCCAATCTAAAACTTGATCCCACTTTTCAAACCAATCCAGTTCTTGTTCGGCTAAATCCGCCCAAAATTGTTCGGGATTCGCTCGGGCGGTTTCGTAGAGATCTTGATATTCTTGTTGGCTTTTAATATGGGCTTGTTGCGCAAATTCTTGAGAGGGGGCAAATAAGCGTTTTTCTTCTAGAATAGATTCTATCGTCGGTTGTGACATAAGTTTCGTACAACAAGGAGTAATTTTCCTTGATCAATTGTACGCACTTCGCTTTTGTTATTTCTTCTTTTTTTACGAAAACTAAATAAATACCAATTAATGAATTGAAATTAATTTAAAAAACTCAATTGATCATTTACTGACAGTTATCAGGCATATAGAAAACTGTCTTTTAAACTGGCTGGAAATTGATCAAATTATAAAGTGATTTATTTCAATAATTAAAATGATACTAAGGTAAAAACTCAATTTTGGAATCATACTAACCGCGATAGGGATAAGATCGGTCTTTGGGAATATTGTTAAAAATGAGAGCCACAAAAAACATAATTAAAAGTGATACCAAAATGGGACTAAAAATATAGGCATAGCCTAAACTTTTAACCTTTTCCGACCCAATAATTGCAATGAGTCCCGTGGCCCCGCCAGGTGGATGCACCGTTTGCGTCATTTGCATCGCCACAATGGATAAGGCAACCGTTAAGCCAGCACTAAACCAGAGTAAATTTTCTTGAGGCAATAAAAAAGAAATAGTAACCCCAATAAAAGCACTGATTAAATGACCGCCAAAAAAGTTTCTAGGTTGCGCTAATGGGCTATTGGTTGCCCCATAAATAAGTACGGCTGAAGCCCCAAATGATCCGACTAGAAAAATTTTATCCGTTAAGAGCAATTCACTTTGTTGGGTGATACCCACTAGAGAAATTCCAACTAATGCCCCGAGGAATGTCCAAAGATAATCAATGGGTCGCCGTATTGTTCGCTTATAAACAATATATTTAGCAAGGCGATACAATTTAGAGCTTTTCAATGGTAATCTCCTAACACAACACTGATAAAACAAAAACCTGGGTCATGCCTAGATGACACAGGCTCAGTTTGTATTAGATTACCTTATGTTGCGTTACTAATGCAAAAAATGCATAATTTAGATGCACTATTCTACAATGGTTGCTTGTTTCGAAGCTTGAACACTGGCTTCAATGGCATCTAGGGTTTTAATGACAAGGCGTTTGGCTTGTAGTTTCCAGCCCCATTTTTGCACTTGGAAAGCAACATAAAATCCGATTGCAGTGCCAATAAAATCAAGAGGTTCCTGCGAAGAAATGCCAAATAATAATCCTAAGCCCCCAATTCCCCAGAAAGGCAGGGCAACCATTTGTCGATTTTCTTCAACCAGTTTAGCAAGAAAGTTTTTGGGAATTTCAACTTCAATTTCCTTACGAATCGCTTTCTGTTCAGGATAGGGAACAATAAAGCTAAATTGCCGACGTAATTTTTCGATTTTACGGGCTTCGGTACTGTATTGAGTGAGTTCGTTTTCTGCCGTCCAGATTAATTTTTCCGCTTGATTCATTAGCAGGCGCGATGCGTTTAAGTTACAGGATAGACCAGAATAAAATTCCAGTAGGGAGTTCACAGAGTTTCAAGAAAAGCTCAGAAGGCAACTCCTCACTACTGCAACTGCCGGTTAATTCCTATTATTACATTTGCGTTTCCATTATCCGGCCTCAAACAAGATGAATCAAGTCATCAATAATCCGATTTCAGAAGCTGAGGGATGATGGAAAATGACACAAGATGATCAATCTATGCTAAATAGGAACGTTGATTCGTTGTTGCTTTTTGTTGCAGAAATGTCACATTCAACCGATATCCCACATTGCGAACCGTTTGAATTAGCATGGGCTGTCGGGGATTAGTTTCCAACTTTTTCCGCAAAGATAGGATATGTGTATCAATGGTACGGGGATTATCAATGGCTTCCGGCCAAGCGCGACGGAGCAATTCCAAGCGAGATAAGGCAGTGCCTTGAGCTTGGGCTAATACATACAGTAAACTGAATTCTTGCGGCGTTAATTCGATTTTTTCTGCTTTTAAGTAAACTTTGCGTTGCGCTAAATTAATTTTTAAAAGACCGTAGTCGAGCAATAAAGGGACATTCATGCCCCGAAATCGTCGCAGCAGTGCCTCGACTCGCGCCATAAATTCCCTCATCCCAAAGGGTTTCACTAAATAATCATCTGCCCCTGCTTTTAATCCAGCGACAATATCGCTTTCTGTACTGCGAGGAGATAACATTAAAATCCGATACTGGTGATCATGCTGCAACCCATGACAAAATTCCAAGCTATCCCCATCTGGCAAATCTGAATCTAGTACCACTAACGTTAATTTTTCATTATTTAAGAGGGGTTTGGCATGTTGAATGGTCCCTGACTGCTCAACCCAAAAGCCAGCTTGTTGGAGATGCCAACCGAGAAGAGACCTGAGATGGGGATTTCCCTCAACGATGTGAATACAAACCGATTCCACTTTACCCTTTGCTCCCATCATCCTGGTGGGATTTAACCTAACAAAGGTTTATGTCAAAGTTCCGTAACAAAGGTTACGCTTCTGCGACAAAAACACGGGTTTCTTTTACCGTAACTGCACAAGCAGATACCATTAACTTAATTTCGTTAGATCTAACGGTTGCTTAAATATAAAGATTTCTGTCCTGGGAGGATCAAAAACCATGCTAGCTCATTTACTTGCTATTGCCATTGCCGTGGGAAGTTTCGGCCTTTATTTTTCAGCATTCTTTTTTCCAGAAGTTCACCGTAAAAGCGATTTTTACTGGAGTGGGTTGGGACTATTTTATGCCTTAGTGTTATGGGTTTGTGCTGGGCGCATTACAGGAGGCGTTTTATTGGGTCAAATGGCAAGCGCAGCTTTATTATTATGGTTCGGCACCCAAACCGTCATTTTACGCCGACATCTTGCCTCACCTGAGGAAAAAACAAACATTTCTCAAACTATTGCTTCCCCTTTCCAATTCCTATCCCCAAAAACACTGTGGCAAAAAATCAGAGGCGGCAACAAACAACCGACACCCCCTTCACCATCTGAAACCAGTTCGACATCAAGCCCTCAGTCTCAGCAACAACAAGAACCAGAGACACCCACAACCGAGGGGGAACAATCTGAGGCCGCTTCTACACCAAGCAACGAATCTCAATCGCAACCAGAACAAGAAACATCCACGAGTGAACCCTCTTCCTCCGAAACCAGTTCCACACTGAATAATGAATCTCGCCAGGAAGAAGACGCGGAAAAAACTGATTTACCCAATCAACCCACTGAGGAAAGACCATCTAACCAAAAAGGGGCTGCATCTTCTAGCGACTCCGACTAAGAAAAATCGTCCATTGCAACGTTAAAATATCGGTACGGCAATTAAACTGTCCACCACACAACGACAACGTAAGACCTGTGACAAGCAATAAAAACTATAAGGACACCATCAACCTACCAAAAACGGATTTCTCCATGCGGGCGAACTCGAAACAACGAGAGCCTGAAATCCAGCAATTTTGGGAACAGGAAAAAATTTATGAAACGCTGTCGCAACAAAATCCCAAAGATTTATTCGTTTTGCATGATGGACCGCCCTACGCTAACGGTTCATTGCATATGGGGCATGCCCTAAATAAAATTCTTAAAGATATTATTAATAAGTATAAATTGTTACGGGGCTATAAGGTGCGCTATGTGCCGGGTTGGGATTGTCACGGTTTGCCCATTGAATTAAAAGTTTTACAAAATATTGAAGAAAAAGATCGCGCTCATCTTACCCCGATTAAGTTACGGAAAAAAGCAGCGAAATTTGCTCTAAAAGCCATTGATACCCAACGGGAAGGCTTCAAACGTTATGGCATCTGGGGCGACTGGGACAATCCCTATTTAACCCTCAATCCCCAATATGAAGCAGCCCAAATTGGGGTGTTTGGCGATATGGCCTTGAAAGGGTATATTTATCGGGGACTCAAACCAGTCCATTGGAGTCCCAGTTCGCAAACCGCCCTCGCGGAAGCGGAATTGGAATATCCGGAAGGCCATACCTCTCCCAGTATCTATGCCGTATTTCCCTTAACTGCGTTAGGAGAAGGTGTTAAAGAAACCTTAGGGGAATTTATGCCCAACTTAGGGGTTGCTATCTGGACAACCACCCCTTGGACAATTCCGGGCAACTTAGCCGTGGCGGTGAACCCGGAATTAACCTATGCGGTTGTGGAACCCGCAGAACAACAAGGCAGTTGTCGCTATTTCATCATTGCTTCCGATTTAGTAGAAACGCTCTCAGAAGCCTTGGGGCAATCGCTAACGGTGAAAACCACTGTTTCTGGGGAAGCCTTGGAATATTGTCAGTATCGCCATCCCTTATTTGACCGGGAAAGCGAGGTTGTTATTGGGGGAGACTATATCACCACCGAATCGGGAACGGGATTAGTCCATACTGCCCCAGGACATGGTCAAGAAGACTATCTGGTCGGAAAACGCTACGATTTACCGATTCTGTCGCCGGTGGATGAACAGGGCATCTTTACCGAAGAAGCCGGACAGTTTGCTGGGTTAGAAGTTCTCAATGGCGGCAATGATGCCATCATCGAAGCGTTGCAATCGGCCAATTCGCTCCTCAAACAAGAACCCTATGTTCACAAGTATCCCTACGATTGGCGAACGAAAAAGCCAACAATTTTCCGTGCGACAGAACAATGGTTTGCCTCGGTAGAAGGCTTTCGGGAAGATGCCTTGGCTGCGATTTCCACAGTAAATTGGTTGCCGAAACAAGGTGAAAACCGCATTCGCCCCATGGTGGCTGGACGCAGCGATTGGTGCATTTCCCGTCAACGCAGTTGGGGCGTTCCCATTCCCGTATTTTATGATGAAGAAACCGATGAACCGCTGTTAACACCGGAAACAGTGGCTCATGTCCAGAACATTATTGCAGAAAACGGATCTGATGCCTGGTGGGAATTAAGCACCGAAGAGTTGTTGCCCCCAGAATACCGCAATAATGGACGGACGTATCGCAAAGGAACCGATACCATGGATGTTTGGTTCGATTCCGGTTCTTCGTGGTCAGCGGTTGCCAAACAGCGGGAAGAATTGCATTATCCAGTGGATATGTACCTGGAAGGATCCGACCAACATCGGGGTTGGTTCCAGTCTAGTTTATTAACCAGTGTCGCGACGCAAGGTATAGCCCCCTATAAAACTGTGCTAACTCATGGCTTTGTCTTAGATGAAAAAGGCTACAAAATGAGTAAGTCTATGGGGAATGTGGTTGACCCGGCAGTGATTATTAATGGGGGTCAAAATCAGAAGAAAGAACCCCCGTATGGGGCAGATTTATTGCGCTTGTGGGTGTCATCGGTGGATTATTCGGCGGATGTTCCCATTGGGCAAAATATTCTCAAACAACTGGCGGATTCTTATCGTAAAATTCGCAATACCATTCGCTTTTTGCTAGGCAATTTACATGATTTTGATCCCAAACCGGATGGGGTAGTTTATGAAGATTTGCCCAGTTTAGACCGCTATATTCTTCATCGCACCGGAGAAGTTTGTGAGGAAATTACGGCGGCGTTTGAGGATTATGAATTCTTCCGATTTTTCCAAATGGTACAGAATTTCTGTGTCGTGGATTTATCGAATTTCTATTTAGATATTGCCAAAGATCGCTTGTATATTTCTGATGCCAAATCCCTCCGGCGGCGCAGTTGTCAAACCGTCTTAGCCATTATTGTCGAGAATTTAGCGCGCGCGATCGCGCCTGTATTATCGCATATGGCAGAGGATATTTGGCAACATCTTCCCTATCCCGTTCCCCATAAATCCGTGTTTGCTTCCGGATGGATTCCCGAAGAAAGTCCTTGGAAAGATGCGACATTGGCTAAACAGTGGTCAACGTTGCGGGATATTCGGGCAGAAGTTAACAAAGTTCTCGAACAAGCCCGAAACGAGAAACTCATTGGTGCCTCCCTAGAAGCGAAAGTATTGCTTTATGTTCCTGATAGCCGGTTACAGGAACAACTTACAGCAATGAATCCCAGTGATACCGCAGGAGAGGGATTGCATGTGGATGAACTGCGCTATCTCTTTCTTGCTTCCCAAGTAGAATTAGTCGAGACAGCAGAAACAGCGAAAAATGCCCCTTATTACACTGAAACAGACTTGGTGACGGTGGGAATTGTGGAAGCAGACGGAGAAAAATGCGAGCGCTGTTGGAACTATTCCACCCAAGTAGGAACATTTGAAGACCATCCCACTATTTGTGAACGCTGTCATGAGGCCTTAGCGGGCAATTTTTAAGAATAATCGGGGGAGAAATTCTCCCTCTTTTTAATTAGGGAATAAAGATCATGATTACGCAACCGAAGCCAAATTTAAAAACGGAAACTTGGATTGATGGCAGTTGGGAAGACTACTTAAAAACGTTAGAAAGCATTCCCGATGAAAAAGGTAAATCCTATTATTATCATCAACAATATCGAATTGAAATGAGTCCTTTAGGTAATAATCATGCTAGCGATCATTCTCTGATTAACTATATTATTTCTCTCTATGCTACTCTTAACTCAATTGAACTGAACAGTAAAGATAACTGTACGTTCAGAAAACAGAAATTTCAGGAAGCACAACCGGATCTCGCATTTTATATTGGAGATAATACTAACAGTATTCCTTGGGGAACTAGTATTGTCAATTTAGATCAATATCCTGCTCCGAATTTAGTTATTGAAATTGCCAATTTTTCTTTAGCTGATGATTTAGGGACGAAGCGATTGCTCTATGAAGATTTAGGTATAGACGAATATTGGGTGGTTGATGTTAAAAAAACGAAAATAACTGCTTTTGCTATTGAAAAACAAGGCAGTTATCGGCTTAACACCTCTCAAGTTTTACCCAACTTAGACATTAATTTAATGGAACAAGCCTTGCGTCAAAGTCGGGCAACCAGCCATAGTCAAGTCGGGGCATGGTTATTACAACAATTCCAGGCGTAGATTGAGTTTCAAAGTTGGCACTACTGGGCTGACCATTTTTTTTCTGCCTTTTGACCCCAAAATCCCTCATACTTGCTAACTTTAACATCGCCTAGTACTTGCGTCTGGCAAGCTAAACGGCGTGTCGTATTCGGAGAGTGGGGCGGTAAAGACAATCGCGTTTTTTCTCGTCGACCGGGTGCAGAAACCTCTCCCTCAATTTCAACGGTACAAGTGCCGCAAGTGCCAATCCCATGACAGTTGATGACGCGAGCATTCCCATTATACAAATCTATTTGATTGTCCAACAGGACTTGGCGAAGATTGGCGCCATAATCACAGATAAACGTTTTTCCTTGCGCAGTGACTCGTGGCATGGTTCTTGAAATTACGTAAGTAACTTTCTTTTATTTTATATTAGTGATTGGAGAGATTGGAGTTCAGCCAGAGTAGAACCCAACGCGAGCAGGATAAGCCAACGCATTAAGATAGATGAAGACCTAGAAAGCGTATAGAGATTTGCCTTGATAGAAGCAGAAACCCTCGAACTGTTGGAATGGCCACGCTTAGGTGAGCATTTGGCGAGCTTTGCCAGTACAAAACTCGGCGCTAGAGCGGCTCGTCATCTTCCAATTCCTGACAACCGTGAAACTAGTTTAACCCTACTTCAGGAAACCAAAGAAGTTTATGAATTGGAACAAAACCTGACAACCGGTTGGAAATTTGATGGGATTTACGATTTTGGTTCGGCTTTAGAACGTGCCGAATATAAGGGGATTTTACCCGGAGAAACCCTAGTACAAATTGCAACAACCCTATCTGCAGTGAGACGGCTGAGACGGGTGATTGATGAGTTAGAAGCGTCTCCTCGCCTCAAAGACTTAATTAGCCAAGTGCGCACCTATCCGGAATTGGAACAAGAAATTAATCGCTGTCTGGATGAGAATGGCAAAGTTACTGAACGCGCAAGTCCCAAACTAGGAGAAATTCGAGAGGAAATCAAAAAACGGCGCGATCGCATTTATCAAAAGTTGCAAAATATTATCCAACGGCAGGGAGGCGCGATTCAAGAACCTGTGGTTACCCAACGGGGAGAACGGTTTGTCATTCCGGTAAAAGCGGGGCAAAAAGAAGCTATTCCCGGGATTGTTCACGATAGTTCCAGCACTGGGGCAACTCTCTACATTGAACCGAATTCCGTTGTGGAATTGGGCAATCAACAACGACAATATATTCGTCAAGAACAACGGGAGGAAGAGCGGGTTTTACAGGCACTCACGGAACAAGTGGGAGAGGTTAAAGAAGATCTAGAAATGGTATTGGCAGTGGCAACCAAATTGGATTTAGCCACGGCGCGATCGCGCTATAGTTTATGGCTAGAAGCCAATCCGCCGCAATTTGTCGATCCCAATAGCCAAGACTCCATTACCCTGCGTCGGTTGCGTCATCCCCTATTAGTTTGGCAACAGCACCAGGAACAGGGTTCGCCAGTCGTCCCCATTGATGTGCAAATTCAGCCCCAGATTCGAGTTGTTGCCATTACGGGTCCCAATACTGGCGGGAAAACGGTTACCCTGAAAACCGTCGGCATGGCTGCCTTAATGGCGAAAGTGGGCTTATTTGTTCCCGCTAAAGAACCGGTGGAAATTCCTTGGTTTGAAAAGGTGTTAGCCGATATTGGGGATGAACAGTCCATTGAACAAAGTCTTTCCACGTTTTCTAGCCATATCCGCCGCATTACTCGCATTATTGATGCTATTCCCCCCAAAGAAACTGAAGATCAAATGCGGGAGACCCTGGTATTATTAGATGAAATTGGCGCTGGTACAGATCCCGCAGAAGGAAGCGCGATCGCGATCGCGTTATTGCAGTATTTAGCGGAACGGGTGCGCCTCACCATTGCCACGACGCACTATGGGGAATTAAAAGCCCTGAAATACCAAGATGAACGCTTTGAAAACGCCTCAGTGGAATTCGACGAAGAAACTCTTTCCCCTACTTATCGGCTGTTATGGGGCATTCCGGGACGCTCTAATGCCCTAACGGTTGCCCATCGCCTAGGATTAGACTCGGAAATCTTGGAAAGGGCGAAAAATCGAGAAGGGTATTCCGAAGACATCAACCAAGTCATTGCCGGATTAGAACAGCAACGGAAAGAACAGGAAGAAAAAGCGCAACAGGCAAGACAACTGCTGGAACAAGCGGAAAAATTCTATGAAGAGGTTTCCAGTCGTGCCCAAGCCCTAGAAGCCCGAGAAGAAGAATTAAAACAGTCTCAGGAACAAGCGGTTAATAATGCTGTCCAGGAAGCCCGTCAAGAAATTGCCCAAGTAATCAAGGAACTGCAACAGGGCAAAAAAACCGGGCAAGCAGCGCAACAAGCCACTACAACTGTTAATGAAATTGCCACTCGTCATCGCCCGCAACCGGAAACCCCAAAACCGAAACCGAAGTATCAACCGCAAGTTGGCGAACAAGTACGGCTTCCGAAATTTAACCAAACGGGAGAAGTATTAACCTTGCCGGATGCTGATGGCAAATTAACGATCCGCTTCGGTTTAATGAAAATGACCGTTTCTTTAGCCGATATTGAATCCTTAGACGGTAAAAAACCGGAACTGCCCCAAAAACAACAAAAATCTTCTGCTGCCAGTGCCTCCAAACAGCCTGCCAATGAAGCCCCCACCGTTCGCACCGAGCAAAATACCTTAGATATTCGAGGTTACCGCGTTGCCCAAGCCGAAAGCCAACTGGAAAATGCCATTCGTTCTCAAACTAGTGGGGCTTTATGGGTCATTCACGGCAAAGGCACCGGAAAATTGCGTCAGGGGGTACAAGAGTTTCTCAAGCAACACCCGCAAGTGGAACGGTTTGAAACGGCACCGCAAAATGAAGGGGGAAATGGCGTGACTGTGGCTTATCTAAAGGGATGAATGGATGGTTAGCGTTAAGCATTAGGCAAAGCCGATCGCACCCTAGAAGCATGCATCAGCAGTCCAATGCCATCGGACAAAAAGTTTACCCCAAACCACACTCCCAGGAACCAGATCGCGCTGGAAGGCCACTCCGACCAAATAAAAATCCCTAAAATGATGCCGACAATCCCACTAAAAAGAACCCAGCCCCAACCGCGATCGGGACGCATTTGAAAGGCACCAAATACCTCAATGACACTCTGAATGAAGATACTGATTCCCAGAATTAGCGTGAGGGTTAGTGCTGTAATAATCGGAGACGACAGAACCACAACCCCCGCTAGGAGATACAGAAGCCCTAACAGCAGTTTCCAAAGAAAGTATTGT
>JBDGQV010000032.1:0-8496 GCA_042218725.1 Halothece sp.
CCCTAAAGCCGGAGCGAAGGTGAGGATGGGCTTTAGACCCGTGAATTTCGGTAAAGATCAATTCACAAGGAAGTTAACCGGGAGATTGGTTAAGCCATTTAGCTGCCATAATACCAACAATCGCTGATAGAATTGGGTTGCTTAAAAATTGGACAATATTGGGCTGGGTGAGAACGGTTTGAAAAATATCAGGATAGTGCTGATAGGCATAAGTCGCTACTTTACTGATTTCTTCCGGCTTCATTTGTTCTGCATTCGCGGTGGCAAGGGAAAGTTTTCTCTTGAGGATTTGTTTTTCTACCCCTTTGTTTCCCAGATATTTAAGAAACTGTTGGGCAAGGCTTTGGCGCTGTTCGGGACTAATTTTAGGAAGAATATGCCTCAGTTCTCGTTCAATAACCGGTGCTGATTTTCCCATTGTTTTAGGGACTGGCTGATGAGTTAACTGTGATGAATCAAGTTTGGAATTAGCCGTTGATGTTGGTTCAATGATTTCTTTTTTTGATGGCATGGGCAAACTCCTTTCTAATCTCAATGAGAGATTGCTTTGAAAGATAATAATTTAATTATTGTGATGAATTCATTGATAATTGTTTTTTATCGTAAAAACTGAATTGTCCAACCATTTTCGACACCAGAATAATTTCTGGCTTGTCGCCAAAGCAAACGCTTCGGAATTATTAAGTTGACTTGGGGGTTTTTAGTTAATATAGCAAAAGCGCGATCGCGCTGCTTCCCTCGCAAGAAATAAGGATCAAAAAACTCCCCTGCCAGAAAAAACAAGGGAGAATGAAATCATTGAAAGCGAGAATTTTTAATCAAAAACTTAGTCAATATAGCCCATTAACACCGTGGGATCATCAATTTGATTGGAGGCAACCGGACGATTTCCAAAGTTAGAATAACTCTCAGTAATCTTAAGTGTACTTGCACCAATGGGGCGACTTCCGGAAGAATAGAAATTGCCAACTGTGGGGAGTTCCGTTGCAAAAATGGGGCGTTCTCCTCCCATGGTGCGGAACGTTTCGACAACATCTAATTTACTAGCAATAATGGGGCGATCTCCCCCCATGGTATGGAACGTTCCAGCAATTTGAAGTTTCCCCCCGCTTACCGGGCGATCGCCGATGGTTTTGAGGGCAAGGGATTCTTGATTGCCAGTCGCCGCTTTGGTTTCTTGTTTTTCTTTTTCTGTCGTTTGCGAGGTCGTCTCAGCAGTGGTTTCCTCTTGTTCCGCTTCTAGGGTGGCAAATTCTTGGGCTTCTTGTTCGGTCATGATAATTTCCTTAACAGTAGTTTTAGTAACTTAAGTGTTTTTTCAACACAATTAACACGTTTCGTTACCGATTTTAAACTTTATATTTTTTTTGGATTTATTTCCATTATAGGAACTGGGAACCATTTCGCACAAAATTTTGGGCTTTCCCAACTTAAAAAGCTTATCAGATTAATTAGAAAAATTAATACCTAATCCAAAAGGGGTTAGGCAAATTGCGCTTCCCAGGCTTTTACCTGTTCTTGGGCTGCCACAGTTCCCTCTTCCGGGAAATGGGGCAGAAACTCTTTGTCGTTTTTATCAAGATACGGCCCCTCTTTCAATTCAAACATCACTGTGTTGGGGGCTAAGGCGACGAGGCTGTGAAAGGTGCCTTCTGCAATTTCGATGCCATAGTTGTTTTCCTGAGGGCTTAATTGCTCTTGATGGGTCAGATCCCCCTGTTCGTTAAAGAGCAATACGCCAATTCTACCTTGAAGGGCCAGAAAAAACTCAAAGCCATTTATGTCTTCCGGACGAGAGTGACGGTGTGGACGAACATAAGTTCCCGGTTGCATAATGTTGATGAAGCGTTGGACTTTCTCAGACAACTGATGAAAGTTATAGTTTTTTCGCAATCGCTCGCTGGTTTGGGCTTCTTTCGCTACAGTATCAATTAATTCTTGGTTAATGAGTTTAATTGGTAAATGATTCATGGTTGCTTATTCTTAACATTTTTCCGTTTTTAAGGATGCTTAAGTATCAATCATATAACAGGTTTGATGTGGTAAGTTGCAATTTTTTACAGCTGAATTCCTGAATAACAAATAAATCAATTAGATCAATAATCTGTTTCCTCGAAAAACAAATACGATAACGATCAATATGTCTGAATTTCAATTACAGTCTTCTTATGAACCGACTGGCGATCAACCAAGCGCGATCGCGCAGTTAACCGAATCGTTACGCAACCAAAACCGGTTTCAAACCTTACTGGGTGCCACGGGAACGGGAAAAACCTATAGCATTGCCCATGTTATTGAAAAAATTGGAAAACCGACATTAGTTTTAGCCCATAATAAAACCTTGGCGGCGCAATTATGCAATGAGTTGCGGGAGTTTTTTCCTAATAATGCAGTTGAGTATTTTATTAGTTATTACGACTATTATCAACCGGAAGCATACATTCCGGTTTCCGATACTTATATTGAAAAATCCGCTTCCATTAATGAAGAAATTGATATGCTGCGACATTCCGCCACGCGATCGCTGTTTGAACGTCGGGATGTTATTGTTGTTGCTTCCATCAGTTGCATTTATGGCTTAGGCATGCCCAGCGAATATCTCAATGCTGCCATTCCCTTCCGAGTAGGGGAAGAAATTGATCAGCGCCAATTGTTGCGAGATTTAGTTTCCGTTCAATATTCCCGCAATGATACTGAGTTGCAACGAGGCAGATTTCGCTTAAAAGGCGATGTTTTAGAAATTGTTCCAGCGTATGAAGATCGCATTGTTCGGGTTGAATTTTTTGGGGATGAAGTTGATGCCTTGCGCTACGTTGATCCCACAACCGGCGAAGTTTTACAAAGTTTGCAAGGAATTAATATTTATCCGGCGCGTCACTTTGTTACCCCCGATGATCAATTAGAAGTGGCTTGTCAAAATATTGAAGCAGAATTAAAACAACGCTTAGAAGAATTGGAAAGCGAAGGCAAATTATTAGAAGCGCAACGGTTAGAACAACGCACCAAATATGATTTAGAACTATTAAGAGAAGTGGGATATTGTAATGGCGTGGAAAATTATTCCCGTCATTTAGCCGGGCGACAAGCTGGAGATCCGCCAGAATGTTTAGTGGATTATTTTCCCGATGATTGGTTATTAGTCGTAGATGAATCCCACGTTACTGTTCCCCAATTAAGAGGGATGTATAATGGCGATCAATCCCGGAAAAAAGTTTTAGTGGAACATGGGTTTCGCCTTCCCAGTGCTGCCGACAATCGCCCCTTAAAATCAGACGAATTTTGGCAAAAAGTCAATCAATGCATTTTTGTTTCTGCCACCCCTGGGGATTGGGAATTGGAACAATCACAAGGCAATGTTGCCGAACAAATTATTCGTCCTACAGGCGTTTTAGATCCGAAAATTTATGTCCGTCCTACTGAAGGCCAAATTGATGATCTCTTAGGCGAAATTAAAGAACGAGCGGCCAAAAATGAGCGTGTTTTAGTGACAACCTTAACCAAACGCATGGCCGAAGATTTAACGGAATATTGTGAAGAAAGAGAGATTCGAGTCCGCTATTTGCATTCGGAAATTCATTCCATTGAACGCATCGAAATTTTACAAGATTTAAGACAAGGCAAATTTGATGTGTTAGTGGGTGTCAATTTATTGCGGGAAGGATTGGATTTGCCGGAAGTTTCCTTAGTAGCAATTTTAGATGCCGATAAAGAAGGATTTTTGCGCTCAGAACGCTCATTAATTCAGACGATTGGACGAACGGCGCGCCATGTGGAAGGGCAAGCCATTTTGTATGCGGATACCTTAACCGATAGCATGGACAATGCTATTCAAGAAACAGAAAGACGGCGGCAAATTCAGTGGGAATATAACCAAAAACATGGCATTACGCCGCAACCGATTGAGAAACAACAAAACAATTCCATTCTTGCGTTTCTCGATATTTCCCGACGTTTAAATGCCCAACAATTAGAACAAGTTTATGAACAAGCCGATGATTTACCCTTGGATAAAATTCCGCAATTAGTGGAACAATTAGAAAGCGAAATGAAAGAAGCCGCGGAAAATTTAGAGTTTGAAAAAGCGGCGAATCTGCGCGATCGCGTGAAAAAATTAAGAGAAAAATTATTGCGAAATTGAGCTTAGAACAAGTGGTAATATTAACCAGCAGCAATGGTGAATCAAAGCAATGATTACAGGGAAAACAAAATTATTAGGCGTCATTGGGGATCCCGTTGAACATTCCTTATCGCCAGTGATGCACAATGCAGTGCTGAATTATTTAGAAAAAGATTATGTTTATGTTCCGTTGCCCATAAAAAAAGGGGATTTAGAACGGGCATTGGCTGGATTTTCTGCGATTAATCTGGTGGGATTTAATGCAACGATTCCCCACAAGCAAGCGATTATTCCTTACCTAGATCGCGTGACCCCAGAAGCCCAACAAGTCGGCGCTGTCAATACCGTATGGCGCACGGAAACGGGCTGGGAAGGTACCAATACCGATGTCGATGGGTTTATTGCCCCTTTAACTGCCCTAAATCATGATTGGTCCCAAATTACCCCGGTTATTCTTGGAAACGGAGGCGCTGCCAGAGCAGTCATTGCCGGCTGTGCCAAATTAGGTTGTCCTCAAATTGCTGTGGTAGGGCGTAATACAGAAAAATTGGAACAATTTAAGCAAAGTTGGAACAATACCGGGCTTACCGCTGACATTAACACTTATCTCTGGGACAAGTTGCCGGAACTAATCTCGCAAACGCAGTTATTAGTCAATACTACTCCCATTGGTATGTCGCCCCAAGCCGAAGAATCCCCCTTAGAAGAAGGAACGTTGAAACATCTCCCGCAGGGAGCAATTGCTTACGATTTAATTTATACGCCTCGCCCCACTCGCTTTTTGCAACTTGCCCAGGACACTGGAGGCGCGATCGCGTTTGATGGGTTAGAAATGTTGATTCAACAGGGGGCAAAAGCGTTAGAAATTTGGTTGCAACAATCCGTGCCTGTGGAGGTGATGCGGCAAGCGGTGCGCGATCGCTGACTTAATCTATTAAGACACGAATTGGTTGTTTTTGCTACCATTTTTCCAGAATTGTAAAAAAAATTTGCAAAACTTTACGAAAATTGTTATGCTAAGATTAGTTAAACCAAATTGTCCCATCTCCTGAACTGAGTTTAACAGCAGCGTCAGGCGGTTTTGGTGCAACTTAGGTTTTCTCCTCCCAACGCAGCAAGCTAGACAAACCAGCCTCTGGGCTGGTCTTTCTTTTGTTTCCTTGGCTCAAGTCTCATTTTTTTTCTAATTTAAAATCAAAGCAGATCATTATTACAGAGTTCCCGACCTAGTTATGAAACGTTCTTGGAATGCTCTGCTGCTCAGTCTTAGTTTAATCCTAGTTCCCACCGCTGCTTGGAGTGAGTCTTTAAAAAACACCTCCACCCGAAATTCATCTTCCACTGTTGAGGGCAGTACAGGGCAAGACAGCAAAGACAGCGAACAAGAAGAGGTTCCTGTTGATAACGATAAAAAGGCCCCAGATCCGCTTCAACAACGCATTAACAAACTCATCCCAGATCTAACCCAACAAGAGTCTAACAAGCTTGAGACCCTCATTAAAGCCGATAAACTGTACCAGGCAGGAAAAAAACAACAAGCCAAACAGCTTTACCGACAAGCCAAAGTTTCCTTCCAACCGGATAAGCAACAAACATCAAGAACCCCCTACACAGATGTCGCCGCCCTCCCGCCAGGAGGAAAAGTCTATTGGGAATATGGTCAAGGAGAATTTGATCCCAAACTTCAAAGTAAAACCCTTTCCCCTCTCAAACTATTAGTCAAGAAACATCCGGACTTTATTCCGGGGCATATTCGTTATGCCGAAGCTTTAATCTATTTTGACCAAACCAAACAAGCCGTTACTCACCTCGAAAGTGCCGTCTCTCGCTATCCCCAACAGGTAACGTTACTCGAAACCCTGTTGCCTCTGTATGAAGAGAGGGAACAGTGGTTAGATGCGTCTTTAACTGCCCGTCGATTTGCCTTACTTAACCCAGAACATTCGAAAGCGGATCATTATCAAACCCTTGCTGATAAGTATTTAGAAAACTACCAAAGCAAATTGCGAGCTAAACTGCGAGAAAATACCTTTGCCAGTGTCATTACCGGCGCTTTAAGCTACGCCTTAACCGGCAATTTAGCAGGACCGTTTTCGGCTATTGAATCGGTTTCTCTCTTATTACAAGGAGAGTCGAAAGTGGGAGACAAACTTTCTAATAACTTAGAAGAAAAACTTCCCTTATTAAAAGATGAGGAAGTAAAGCAGTACGTGGCAGAAATGGGGCAAGATTTAACGCGATATACAGGAAGAGATAGCTTTGACTACGAATTTCATATTGTCATGGATGAAAATTTAAATGCCTTTGCCCTTCCTGGCGGTAAAGTGTTTATTAATGCCGGTGCCATCTTAAAAACAAACTCAGAAGCCGAATTAGCCGGATTAGTTGCCCACGAAATTTCCCATGCTGTTTTATCTCATGGTTTCCAATTAGTAACAGAAGGAAATTTATTAGCCAATGTCAGTCAGTTTGTTCCCTTGGGCGGCACCGCAGCCAATTTAATTGTTCTCAATTATAGTCGTGACATGGAACGACAAGCAGATGAGTTAGGAACTCGCTTGCTCGCCAGTAGCGACTATGCAGCGGATGGAATGTATCATCTCATGAAAACGCTACAAGAAGAGAAGAAGAATCAATCCCGTCCCCCTGCTTGGTTATCTACCCACCCGGAAATTGAAGAGCGGATCAATAATATTAAAACCCAAATTGTTGAAAATGGCTACGACCGTTATACCTACGAAGGAGTGAGTCAGCATAAAAAAATCAAAGAAAAAGTTGCTAAATTATTGGCCAAACATCAACTAGAAGAAGAAAAAGACAACGATGAAGAGGAAACCGATTAATGCGTTTTTGCCCTGGCGACAGGAAACTGTAACCGCTTGGTTATTTCTAGCCCCGGCTTTAATTGGGCTAGGGATTTTTGTCTTTTATCCCATTGGCTATTTATTCTATCTGAGTTTTACTACTGGAAGTTTTACCCAGGAAGGGGTGCAATGGGTGGGATTACGCAACTATTTGCGTTTATTTGTGAACCCTGACTTTTGGCAAGTTGTCGGGAATACGGTGTATTTTACGGTTGCCACAGTAATTCCGAGTTTAGTTTTGCCATTAATCATTGCCGTTTTACTGAATCAATCGGTGGCATTGCGGGGGCTTTTGCGCACCGTTTATTTTATTCCCTCCATTACCTCTTTAGTAGCTGTGGGATTAGGATTTCGTTGGCTATTTCAAAATCAAGGGGCAGTGAATGACCTATTAACCACACTCGGACTGAATCCCATTCCTTGGCTTAATAGTACCGTTTGGGCCATGCCGGTGTTAATTTTGCTTAGCACTTGGCAACAACTTGGATTCAATATGGTGGTATTTTTAGCGGGATTGCAAGCGATTCCCCAAATCCGATATGAAGCTGCCGAATTAGATGGTGCGGATGGCTTAGCTAAATTTTGGCATATTACCTTACCGGGATTGCGTCCGACTTTAGTGTTTACCGCCATCACCACTCTGATTTTTACCTTGCGCAGTTTTGAGCAAGTTTATGTCGTGACAGGCGGCGGTCCCCTTAATTCGACTAATTTGTTAGTTTATTATATTTATCAGGAAGCCTTTGCCCGATTTGATTTTGGTTATGCCGCGGCAGCTGCGACTGTATTGCTAATCGTGACGTTAGTGTTAGTCTATTTCCAGCTTCGGACTTGGCAGGAATAATCATTGATCGCGTTTCTGGGTTAATTATAAAACATTGGTAATGACAGAAGAGTTAGAATTAATTGAAATTGGCACCATTGTTGCGCCTCATGGCATTAAAGGAGAAGTAAAAGTTTATACCAATTCTGATTTTCCAGAACGGTTTAAAAAGCCAGGAAAACGTTTACTCAAACGGCCCAACCAAGATGGTTATGAATGGGTAACTTTAAAACGGGGTTATTATCAACCTGGAAAAGGATTATATGTGGTAACGTTTGAAGAAGTGACAGATCGCAATGAAGCTGAGGCGCTGCGAAAAAGCAAATTGTTTGTTGAAAAGCGCGATCGGCCCACTTTAGAAAACAATGAATATCATTTTGATGACTTAATTAATTTGGCTGTTATTGATCAAGAAACCGGGGAAAAAATTGGCAATGTTGTCGATATTTATGTCGCTGGCAATGAATTATTAGTCGTCAAATTAGAACAAACATTTTTAGACAAATATTTTTCGGAAAAGTCCCCATCCAAAAGTAAAGTTTTGATTCCATTTGTGGAAGAAATTGTTCCCGTTGTGGATCTAGAAACTGGAATATTAGAATTAAAATTGCCGCCTGGTTTATTGGATTTAAATCTCATATGAAATGGGTAAATGCTTGCTACAGATGAGCAGGCTTGGATCAAGGAACAAG